>CAYSRL010000091.1:0-5763 GCA_964433515.1 uncultured Ruminococcus sp. | reverse complement strand
CCCACACAACCAGCTTGGAAGGCTGGGGTTCTACCACTGAACTACACCCGCATATGTGCTTTTCACAGCGTGGATTATCATACCACACGCATCCGGTAATGTCAAGCATAAATTTTTGCTTTTTTCATTTTCTCATTCTTTATTTTGTTAAGATATATATTTTTGTTGAAATGCATACATCAATATGTTATAATGATTCGGAATTTTGCATTTTGTTCACACATACCGTCCGGTTTTTCGGTATACTGGGCATTGCAAACAACTTTGGAGGTACTTTTTTATGATTAAAGTCCAAAACCTGACCAAGCAATACGGATCCCACCGGGCGGTGGACAACATCAGTTTTGAGGTTGGCAAAGGCGAGATCCTGGGTTTTCTCGGCCCCAACGGCGCCGGTAAATCCACCACGATGAACATCCTCACCGGCTATCTGTCCGCCACCAACGGCACCGTCACCATCAACGGCCACGACATTCTGGAAAAACCCAATGCTGCTAAGGCCAGCATCGGCTATCTGCCGGAGGTTCCGCCCCTATACCCGGATATGACCGTGCGGGAATACCTCAACTTTATGTGCGACCTCAAGAAGTGCGCCCTGCCCCGGCAGCGTCACATCGCTGAGATCTGCAAGGTGATGAAGATCGAGGATGTGTATAACCGCCTTATCAAAAACCTGTCCAAAGGTTACAAACAGCGTGTGGGTATGGCCCAGGCTCTCATCGGCAACCCCCCTGTGCTCATCCTGGACGAGCCCACCGTGGGTCTTGACCCCAACCAGATCATTGAGATCCGCTCACTCATCAAGACGCTGGGTAAACACCACACCGTCATCCTTTCCTCCCACATCCTGCCGGAAGTAGAAGCGGTCTGCGACCGCATCGTCATCATCAATAATGGTAAGATCGTGGCAGACGACCGCACCGAAGATCTGGCGGTCAAACTGTCTGAGGACCGCCGTCTGATGGTGAGCATCGACGGCCCCGAAAAAGAGGTGGCCGACCTCATCCGTGGTATCGCCGGTGTGGAAGAAGTCACCGTGATGAGCAACAAAGCCACCGGCGTCAGCGACTATGCCATTCTGGTGACAGAGGGAGCGGACATCCGCCGGGACCTGTTCACCCGTCTGGCTCAGCGGGAATGGCCCTTGTTGTCCTCTAAGTCGATGGCACTGACCCTGGAGGATATCTTTATCAATCTGACTGTCAAAGAGAATGGAGGTGAGCGGTAATGGGTGCTATTTTCAGACGGGAACTGCGGGCATTTTTCAGCAACCCCATCGGTTATGTGGTATTGGCCGCTCTGTTCGGCATTTCCGGTTTCTTTTTCTTCACCTACAATATGGCCGGCGGCAGCGCTGACCTGTCCAACTTGTACAGCAGCCTGTTCTCGGTGGTGCTGTTATCCCTCCCCTTCCTGACCATGCGTCTGTTCAGCGAGGAAAAGCGGCAAAAGACCGACCAGGCACTGTTCACCGCTCCCACCGGACTGACCGGCATCGTATTGGGCAAGTTCTTTGCCACCTTACTGCTGTTCGCCATCGGTCTTTCCATCACCTTGGTGTATGCTATAATTATCGCCCTGCAGACCTCTCCCAACTGGATGAGCGTAGCCGGCAACTATCTGGGGCTTCTGCTGTTGGGCGGTCTGATCATCTCCATCGGCATCTTTATCTCCAGCCTGACCGAAAGCCAGATCGTGGCCGCCATCGGCACCCTGGCGGTGTCCCTGCTGTTGATGTGCATCGACCTGCTGGGCGCACTGTTCACCAATATCTCCTGGCTGTCTTCCGTCACCTCTTTCCTGTCGGTGACCGGTCGTTTCAGCGACTTCACAGCCGGTCTGATCTATTACGACAACGTGTTCTTCTTTCTCTCCGCTCAGGTGCTGTTCCTGTTCCTGACCGTGCGGGTGCTGGACAGCAAGAGATGGAATTGATGAAAGGAGGTTACCGCTATGAAAAACAAAAAGACTCGTACCAAAAGCACTCGTAACCTGCGCCGTCTGCGTTACGGTACCGCCTCCACGGTGCTCACCGCCCTGGTGATCGTGGCCGTCCTGTTGCTGAACATTTTGGTTTCCGGTCTGGCGGATCGTTTTCCGCTGACCTTGGACCTGTCTGCCGACAAGGTGTTCACCCTGTCCGAGGAGAGCATTGAAATCGCAGAAAACGTCAAAAACGATGTGGAGATCGTGGTGTTTGCAGACGAAGAAGTGTTTAGCAGTTCCAGCACCGGCGCCAGCGCCGGCATCCCGGAATTTGATACCGCTATGCGGGAATTCCACACGGCTCTCCAGCAATACCGCACCTATACCGATAAGCGGGTCACCTACACCTATATCGACCCCAACCAGAATCCCACCGCCTTTGCTAAATACGAGCAATACGATGTAACCTCCGGGGACATTCTGTTCCTGTCCGGTGAGCGGTACAAACTCTGCTCCGCCGCCGACCTGTACGAATTAGACGACAGTTTGTACTATTACTACGGCACCTATACCTTCACCTCCAAGGTGGAAAAGGTATTGGCCTCCAACATCAACGCTCTGCAAAGCGATAACGACCGCATTGTGCAGGTGCTGGTGGGACACGAGGAGGACGAAAGCACCATCGCCGGATTGAAGAGCCTGTATGAACTCAACGGCTACACCTTTGAGGAATTCAACATCACCGGCTCTGCCGAATTCAATGAGAATGCTGAAGTGATGCTGATCCCCGCCCCCGCCAAAGACTATTCCGATTCCGAGATCAAGCGGGTACGTGAATGGGTCATCAACAATCAAAAATACGGCCGGCACCTGCTGGTGTTTACCGATTACGATGCCAGTTGCCCCAACCTGTACGGTATGCTGGAGGCAGACTATGGCATCACCGTCACCGATCAACTGATCGTCGAGACCGATTATAACCGGGTCCAGCAATACAGTTCCTATTTCCCGGTCTGTGACGTGCCCACCACCGACTATACCGCCAATTCCGCCGGAACCGGCAATGTGTTCACCCCCTTGGCTCGCCGGCTGACCACCACGCTGAGTTCGGAACTGTCCCAGGAAAATGCCATTGGCGATATCGGCGTTTCTCTGACCAACTATCCCGAATCCGCTCAGGTGATCTCTCTCACGGATTTCGGCAACCAGAATTCCGAGGGCGCTTTTTCCCTCGAAGAAGACCAGTATCCCCTGACCTCGATGATTGCCGCTATCCTGGATCGGTACGACAACAACACCGGCACCGCCGCCTATGGTTCGGTGGTGGTTTCCGGCTGTCAGGTGATGGCCTATTCCGATTACGTCCAGAACACCACCCTCCAGAACGAGGAACTGCTGCTGGACACCATCAACTCGGTCACCGGGTATGAGAACAACGTCACCGTGTCCAACAAGGTCATCGCCACCGACACCGTAACCTTTGACACCAACACCCAGTTGGTGCTGGGTCTGGGCGTGTTCACCATCGGTTTGCCGATCATCGTGCTGGTCATCTGCCTGATCGTATTCCTGCGGAGGAAAAACTTATGAGTTTAGACGAACAGAAAAATCTGCCCCAAACCGAAACCACCGAGGAGGATAACCCCCTCAGTTCCTTTGAACAGGTCAACGACACCTCCGAAAAGAAAAAGGCCGGTAAGCTGGAGTCCTTCCTGGTGTCCGGCAAGGGCATTGCGGTCACCCTGATCTCCGCCCTGTTATTGATCGGAGCCATCATCCTGCTGTTGGTATGGAACCCCTTTGCCCAGCAGGATGAAACCACGGATGACCCCAGCGATTCCGAAACCGAGGATACCTCGGTCACCATTCTGGACAAATCCGAGGAAAGCACGGTGGTGATAAACCGGGTGGATGTGGAAAACGAAGACGATTCCTTTTCCATCCTCTACAATGAGGAAGAGGATCTTTTCTATCTGGATGGCTATGCCGATATTTTACTGAGCACCGATATGACCGACCTGCTGCAGGAATTCACCGCCACGCTGATGGCAACCGACACGGTCAGCAAGGTGGACGATCTCAAGGATTTCGGTCTGGATGACCCGGCGGCCACCGCCACCGTCACCTATACCGACGGCTCCACAGCCGTGCTGTATGTGGGTAACGTGACCCCCGCCGAGGACGGCTATTACGTCCGCACAGACCAGGATGACACGGTGTATATCTTCGATACCGATGCCGTTCTGCCTTTCACCTATCCCAAAACCGCCTATGTGGACATTACCCTTATCGCCTCCCCCACCGTCAACAGCGACGATGAAAACGGCTCTGTGGTGCTCAAAGAGGTTTCCTACAGCGGCACAAATTATCCCGATCCGCTGGTGCTCCGTCGCTCGTATCTTACCGACAGCGAAGAGTTGACCCTGTTCTCCTACATCATCGAAAAGCCCTATCCCCGGGGCACCACCGATGCCGTCAGCAGTTTGCTGAGCAGTTTCGTATCCCTGTATGCAGAGCAGGCCTTGGTGCTCCACCCCACCGACAAAGAAAAGACGGCTTTGGGTTTTGACGACCCCTTGGCGGTCATTTCCATCACTCTGGCGGTGGAGACCGGCGACACCACCAACGAGGACGATTCCGACGACACCGTCTATTATAACAGCATCACCACCGATGTGAGCATCGGCAGTTTGGACAATGAAAACTATGTGGTGATGGTAGAGGGTATCGACGCCATCTATCTGGTTGAAAACAGCGCCTTTTCCAGCGTTGCTGACCGCACCTATAAAAACTCGGTGAATACGCTGCTGTTCCTGAAGAACATCACCAACATCGGTCACATCACCGTCACCGCCGACGGCAAGACCAGCGACTTTGTGCTGACCCACTATCCCGACAAGGAGGAAGGCGATGCCCAGTTAACGGTCACCGTAGACGATAAGGTGTACGACACCTCCGATTTCCGGGAACTGTATCAGATCCTGATGAGTCTGGAGCGGTATGGCGATTCGGATGCCGAACCGGAGGGCGACCCGGTGATGACCGTGAACACCTATTATAATGACGGTTCGCTGTATATCAGCGCCGAGTATTATTCTCT
Source organism: uncultured Ruminococcus sp. (assembly GCA_964433515.1). Classification (GTDB taxonomy): domain Bacteria; phylum Bacillota; class Clostridia; order Oscillospirales; family Acutalibacteraceae; genus UBA5905. The sequence continues at coordinate 737 of CAYSRL010000091.1, read as the reverse complement.
GGACGGCAACCTCTGTCTGGTAAAAACCGGTGAGGGCGAAGTTTTCACCACCCGTTGGGCTATTGTCACCCACTTTATGGAGCAGATCGAAAACTATCTCAACGGCGAGAAAGTCATTCTGCTGACGTAAACATCAAGCATAAAAAAATCCCCGACCGCCTGGTCGGGGATTTTTTTGTTGGGTTATTTCGTTTTGAGATATTTCACCGTGGACCAGCCGGAATAGTACTTCACGCCGTTCACCGTCTTATAGGTGCGGACACGGACATAGTAGGTGGTCTTGGCCTTGAGGCCGGTCAGGGTGGCAGAGGTGGTCTTGTAACTGGTCAGGGTTTTCGTCTTGTAAGAACTGAACGATTTGCTGGTAGAATACTGGATCTGATAGCCGGTCACCTGGGTGGTTTTCTTGGTGACGGCTACCGTCAGTTTCTTGGTGCCGGCGGTGAGTTTGCTCACCGTGGTTTTCGCCGGGTTGATCTTGAAGGTGAGGGTCTTGGTGCCGGTGTAGTTGCCCTTCATCTTAACGGTGACCTTATAGGTGCCCACGTTCTTGCGGCCGGAGGCGTAGGTCACGGTGTAGGAAGAAGTGGTCAGTTTCGTGCCGTTCGCATTTTTCACCGTCACGGTGGGCTTTTTCACCGAGCCGTTGTAGGTGTAAGAGGTAGCAGACAGGGTGATCTTGCACTTGCTGACGTCGATGGGATTGATCTTGTAAGTCAGCGTCTTGGTGCCGGAAT
>CAYSRL010000090.1:0-5796 GCA_964433515.1 uncultured Ruminococcus sp. | reverse complement strand
TCGTCACGAATCTGCTCGTTTAACTGCATCTCTTTTTTGGCTATCGGAAACACCTCCTCAATTAGGGTTGGGTAACAAAAAAGCGGACAGCCAAGCTGCCCGCACCAAACAGAAACCCGCCAACTCCCTGGCAAGAAACAGTCTATATCAACCCTTTGGAACAAGATCCGGGGGTGAGAGCGGGCAACGCTCTGCTTCATTCGTCCCGATGATTATAACAGCACCCCCGGCTCTTGTCAAGAGTTTTTTTCAATTTTGTCCGAGAAAAAAGTCAGCGTTGCCAAATACCCGCACACCACCAACAAACTGGGGTTGGCATCGCCCCGGAAAAGGAGCCAAGATCCCCCGGTGGCCAACGCCATCAAAACGATGGCCGAGGTAACCTGCAGCACCTTATCCGCCAACGGCTCCAGGCCCAGTAGGCACAGCCCGCACCGCAGGATCTGTCCCCCATCCAGCGCCGCCGACGGCAACAGATTCAGCACCGCCAGAACCAGATGGATCGCCGCCGGCGTCCTGCACCCCCACCACAGCAGCAGGAGGGCGGCAACGCCGTTGGCAAGAGGCCCCGCCAGGGAAATAAGAATATTTGGCAGATATCCCACCTCATAAGTTCTCACCCGGATGCGGGCGCCAAAGGCGCTGAGGGTACAATCCTCCGGCGGCACACCCGCCAGCACCATCGCCAACAGGTGGCCGCCTTCGTGAACCAGAGACGCCAAGATGCAGGCCACCGCCAACCCCTCCGGTTGACACAGCAAAAGAACGGTCACCAACGCCGGGAACAGCAAACTCAGCCGACACCGGATACCGCAAACCGAAAACTCAAGCATCGCCGTTAACCGGCACCGTTATGCAAGAAATCCCCATCAACCGTGCCGCTTTCTCCGATGTAAAGTCCGTTTCCTTTACATCGCTTTCATCCCCATCGAAAGCCACCTCACCATCCCACAGCCGGGACAACACGCTCATCAGTTCGTTTTTCATCAGGGCATCCTGAAATCCCTGCCGCAACTCCTCATAGGCGGTGCCGCCCGCCACCCGCAATAACAGGGTCAGCGCCACCACCAAACCGCAGGCAAGACTCTGCACCGCCAACACCGACCATCGGCCGGATCGCTGTTTGGGTGGCTTTTGTTTTTCCTGCTCCCGGGCCATACGCTCGGCCGTCCACCGTTCTCTGTTTTCTTGGTCGTGTACCACCATACTGCATCCCTCACACAATGATACAGATCAACCCATTGCATCCCTCGTTGATGATCCGCTCCACCGTTTCCTTAAGTTTCAGCCGAGCCTCTCCCGGCATATGCAACAGTTTGTTGTGCAACCCTTCATTCACCAAGCCGTACAGAGAGGTGCCGAAGATATTGGAATCCCAAATTTTCTGAGGATCCTCCTCAAACTGCCCCAACAGATAATTGACCAGTTCCTCGCTTTGCTTTTCGGTGCCAACAATAGGACTGATCTCGGTGTTGATCTGCGCTTTCATCATATGAATGGAGGGTGCCGCCGCCCGCAGACGAACGCCATACCGTCCGCTTTGCCGGATGATCTCCGGTTCTTCCAGCGTCATTTCCTCCATATCCGGCATCACGATGCCATAGCCGGTGGTCTCCACCTGTTCCATCGCCTGCTGAAGTTTCTGATATTTTTTGCACACCGCCGCCATCTCGGTCATAACGGTCATCAATGCGCCCTCGTCCGGGATGGTCAGGCCGGTATTCTCGCTGAGGATCTGATAGAAAAGTTCCGGCACCACCGTCACCGTGACGGTGGCGGTGCCGGTGCCCAGATCCACCTCGTCCAAAGCGGCACTCTCCACATACGGGCAGGAGCGCAGATGGCGTGCGATCCGCTCCACCTGCCCCACCCTATTCACCTCTTTGCAAGCGGTCTGTACCGTATCCAGAACACCGCACCGCACCGGATGCTGGCGGGAAAGCCCCATCAGCCATCGGGGAAGCACCAAGCCCACCTGCTGAATCGGGAACTGGGACAGCAAAGCCTCCAGCACCCTCAGGATCTCCTGCTCGGTTATGGTCTGGCAATTGACCGGCACCACCGGCACACCGTATTTTCCGGTCAATTCCTCTGCCAACTGCCGGGTTTCCGGCGCATAAGGATCCACGGCGTTGAGAAGCACCGTGAAGGGTTTATTCAGCGCCTGCAGTTCCCGCACCACCCGCTCCTCTGCGGCAGCGTATTCCTCCCGGGGAATATCGGTGATGGAACCGTCGGTGGTGACCACCAATCCTACGGTGGAATGGTCGGTGATCACCCGGCGGGTGCCCTCCTCCGCCGCCATATTGAAAGGGATCTCCTCCTCATACCAAGGGGTCTTGACCATCCGGGGCTGGTCCTCTTCGATATAGCCAAGGGACGAGGGCACAATATACCCCACGCAGTCCACCAACCGCACACGCATATTGGAAACCCCATCCAGCGTGATCTTCGCCGCCTGCTCCGGGATAAATTTCGGCTCGGTGGTCATAATGGTGCGCCCTGCCGCCGACTGGGGCAGTTCGTCGGTTGCCCGCTCCCGGCTGCGGCTGTCCTCCATATTCGGGATGACCAAGGTATCCATAAACCGCTTAATAAACGTGGATTTTCCGGTGCGGACCGGCCCCACCACCCCCAGATAAATATCCCCGCCGGTGCGGGCAGCCATATCTCTATACACATTGCTGGCAGTTCCCATATCCATTCCTCCGCTCATTGTCGTAGTCTGTACAGCCTATGACGGATGGACGGGGATTATGACAGAGAAAAACGCCGTGACGGAAATTTCGTCACGGCGTTTTTGACTTGGCTATGATGGGAACGGCCACCAATCGGGGCGCTCCCGCAAACATTTCAGCGTGATCCACAGATCCTTTTGCCGTTTGTTGGTCTCGGTGGGCAACGTGATATACACCTCAGTGTTTTCCAGCGTTTCCTTGGAGGGATAGAACATCTCCTCGCCCCGCACTTCATCCGACAGCATCTCCAACGCCTCAGTATGCGGAGTAGAATAGCAGATATATTCCGCATTGGCGGTGGCCACATCGGTACGGCACATAAAGTTGATATACTGCTCGGCGGCCTCTTTGTTCTTGCTGTTTTCCAGCACACACATAGCATCTACAAACAAGTTCGTGCCCTGATGGGGAACGAAAAAGCCGATGTTTTCGTTGCCGTCCACTTCGTTGAATCTCTTGATCATATTGGCACCGTCACCGGAGTAATAGGGAGCCAGCCACCCCTCCTCATTGGTCATTTTTTGGAACACCTGATCCATAAAGTATCCCTGTACCAACGGTTTCTGCTCCGCTAACGCCTCATAGGCGGCCTGCCAATGGGCGGGATCGGTGGTATTCATCGAATACCCCAGTTTTTTCAAGGCAATGGCAAAAGAATCCCGGGCATTGTCGAACATAAATATCTTGCCGGCATATTTCTCATTCCAGAGAATATCCCAACCCTGAGCCAGATCCGCTTCATCCACGTATTTTTTGTTGTAGAAGATGCCCACCGTGCCCCACGTATAGGGAACAGAATACTCGTTGTTGGGGTCGTATTCCAGATTCTTATATTCCTCGTCAATGTACGTATAGTTGGGTATGTTGTCGAAATTCAGTTTGGCCAACATACCCTCCTGAATCATCTTGCCGATCATATAATCGGAGGGGATCACCACATCGTATTCGGCGGCACCGCTCTCCAACAAGGTATACATCGACTCGTTGCTCTCATAGGTCTTGTAGTTGACCTTGATGCCGGTCTCTTTCTCAAACTGGGCGTTGACATCCATCAATCCGTCACTGCCGTCTGAGATGTATTCACCCCAGTTATACACGTTCAGGGTAATGGTCTCCTCTGCCGTGTTGCATCCGCTGAGCATCCCGCCAAACAGGCAGGTCAGAAGACAGGCAACCAACAGACAAGAAAGTTTTTTCAAGGACCTATCTCCTTTCCTTCTGTTTATCCAAATCCCGAATCTGACGGATATTCACCACCAACAAGAGCAACAGCACCGTACCAAACATCAGCGTTGACAGGGCGTTGATCTCAGGGGTGACCGGCTTTTTGGTCATCGAATAGATGGTGACCGACAGATTCTGTGCGGTGGAACCGCTGTTAAAATAACTGATCACAAAGTCATCCAGCGACATCGTGAACGCCATCAGGGCGCCGGTGATGACGCCCGGCATGATCTCCGGCATCACCACCTTGAAAAAGGCGGGAACGGGACGGCACCCCAGATCCAGCGCCGCCTCGTACATATGCTTGTTCATCTGCCGCAGTTTCGGCATCACCTGTAGCACCACATAGGGAATGCAAAAGGTGATGTGCGCCAACAACAAGGTGAGGAAACCGGGCTTAAGCGCCGGAACTACCGAGCCGATAGCCACAAACATCAACATCATCGAGATACCGGTGACGATCTCCGGATTCACCATCGGGATGTTGTTGACCCCCATCATCAGCGTCCGCAGACGGCCGTTCATACTGTAAATGCCCACCGCCGCCAAAGTACCGATAACGGTGGACACCAACGCCGCCAGCACCGCTATCTGCAAGGTCAGCATCAGAGATTCGATGATCAGGTCGTTCTGGAACAACTCCGCATACCAATCGAGGGTAAAGCCCTCCCACTGGACACGGCTTTTGCCCTTGTTGAAGGAGAAGACGATCAGCACCACAATGGGGGCGTACAGGAAGGCAAAGATGATGCCGTTGTAGATTCTGGACAGTGTCTTCATGTCATCATACCCCCTAACTCATCCTCACCGTTATCAACACGGTGCATCAGGGACATACAGATGAGCATCAGCACCATCAGTATCAGCGACAACGCCGCACCCACGTTATAGTCACAGCCGTCGCCCACAAACATCGTTTCAATCACATCGCCGATCATCATCAAGCGACTGCCGCCCAGCAGTTTGGAGATGACAAAGGTGGACACCGCCGGCACAAACACCATCGTCACGCCGGACACGATGCCGGGGGCACTCAAAGGCAGGATCACCCGGCGAAACACCTGCCACCAGTTGGAACCCAGATCCTGGGCTGCCTCGATGACCCGATTGTCCATCTTGGCCATCACGGAATACAGGGGCAGGATCATAAAGGGCAGAAAATTATACACCATACCCAAAATGACCGCACCGTCGGTGTTGATCATTTCAAAGGACGTGCCTAACAATTTGTTGATGAGACCGTTGTTTTCCAACAGGCTCATCCAGGCATAGGTGCGGAGCAGGAAATTCATCCACATCGGCAGCATCACGATCATCACCATCGTGCGCTGCATATGCTCGCTCTTGCGGGAAATGCTCAGCGCCACCGGATAGGCCAGCACCAAGCATATCACGGTAGCCAGAGCGCCCATCCAGATGGAATCCACATACGTACCCGCATACTGCCAGATCTTCACCACGTTATCAAGGGTGAAGGCACCGTTTGCGTCGGTAAAGGCAAACCACACCACGATCGCCAACGGCACCACGGTGAAAATACCCATCCACAAAGCAAAGGGGGTTGCAGCGGCACGACTTTTCATTCCTCTGCCTCCTCTGCCTCTGCGGCGGCCTCGGCGTCACCCAACTCATCAAATTCCTCAGAATAGGAGCTGTAATCGCCGAACATACCGGAATAGGCGGATTTTTTCATAATGTGAATATCCTCGGGGTTCAGCACGATGCCGATGACCGAATCCACCGGATAATAATCGGTGGTCTGGATCAGCCACTTAAAGCCCTTGAAATCCACGATGGTGTCGTAGTGGACACCCTTGAAGGTCACGTTGGTGAC
>CAYSRL010000089.1:0-5816 GCA_964433515.1 uncultured Ruminococcus sp. | reverse complement strand
GCACAACCCACCGTGTACGAACCCTTGGGGTTCGTCTGTGTGCGTTATGGTGGAGGCGAGGGGAATCGAACCCCTGTCCGAAAACCACTTGATACAGCTTTCTCCGAGTGCAGTCCGTCTTTTGAGATTCCCCTCACGCATCGCCGGTGGACAGGCTATGCGCTACGGTAGCCACTACGCCGTGACAGAGGGGGTGGCACCCCCCTGTTCACGTTCACCGCTAATCGACGCCCCGCTCCCGGTCACGGTACCCCGGGGCAGGACGGGCTGCATTAATTAAGCAGCCAGAGCAACTTTAGAGTTGTCGTTTATTGTTTAAAATTGTCGGTTTTAAAGTGGTCCAACGCCACTACTCGCTTACCGTACCTCACAATCCCCGTCGAAACCTTTACGCCCCCGTATAGAATTGCTGTACAGGAGTTTTATTATACCCAGTTTGCCCCGGGATGTCAAGAAAAACACCCGGACGCCCCAACCGGTCATCGGGATTTCTTTTTGGGCTCGGGCAGTTCCGGATAGATCGCCTCAAACAACTCCCGCAGAAAGGCGGCGTCATCCACCCGGTCACAGAGCAACATACTTTTGGCGCCCTCATAGGGCGGCTCGCTGATAGCCTCCGGCATCCGCCCACAGGCGGCAGGAACCGGCCGGATCAGCAGACGGTCGTCGCAAAGATAGGCGGCGATCCGCCCGTGGACATACAAAATGTACTCCCCCATCATCGAGCGATAGGAAAGGCCTTCCAGCCCGGTCAGTTGATCCAAAACATACGTCAGAAACTCCTTGCTCGTCGCCATTGCGAACCACCTTTCTCATACAACCATCCGGTCATTCCCCTATCACGTAGCGGTTCAGGTGGCCGCACAAACCCTGGGAGGACACAAATTGGGTGAGGGTGTCGGTCACCGGGCAGGTATGGTTAAAATGCAGGTGCCCCGCCAGCACCGCCACCACCCGGTGGGCGTTTTCGGTGATCAGCCGGATAAACTCCAGATTTTCCGCCGGGCAATCGTCGTGGTTGAGGCGGAAATATTCCCCGCACCCCCGGAGCATCGCCTCATTCTCAGGCACCGCAAAGGGGATGTGCAGCAGCACCAGCACCGGTTTATCCCCCGCCAGAGCGGTCTGCAAAGCGGTCAATTGCTCCCGGGTGATCACCCGCCGGCTGTCGTCAAAGCCCAGCACCAACATATCCCCCAGATCCAGCCGTTGCACCGGCGCTTTTGCCGCCGAAAAGGCATAGCCGTCCGGGATCCTGTCCGGATAGTCGTGGTTTCCGCAAACGGTCATAAAGGGCAGGCCGGCGGTCTTTTTATCCAGATACGCCATCGTGGCGGGATGGAAACACTCCGCCAGATCCCCGGCGCACAGCACCCCATCGCCGTCGGCACAGGCGGCGAGGATCTCCTCAAAATATTCCAGGGAGGTCAGACTGCCGTCAAAAGGCTCGTGGCAATGGTTCGCATACCACCGGCGGCAATCGTCAAATTCTTTGGTCTTCTCCTCGGTGTCCGCCACCTCTTGGGGGGTACTGTTCCCATCCGCCACCGCCAGATGGCAGTCGCTGAAATGATAGATCACCTTTTTGGCAACGCCCTCAAAGGGAATGACGTATTCGTGCAACTGTACTTTCATCGTTTCACCTCGTTACAAAACAGATCCTAAAAAGTTGGTCAGCGCCACCATCGCCGGGATGGTGAAGGCCGACAGCAGGGTGGACAGCGACACCAGATTCACCGACAGAACGGTGTCCCGGTCATAGCGGGCCGCAAACATCGTGCTGGCCGTTGCCACCGGGGTGGAAATGCAGATCATACAGGCGGTGAGCAGATCGCCCCGCACCCCGCAGAGCAACAGACCGCCCAAAGCCAGCAACGGCATCCCCGCCAACCGCAGGGCCATACACAGCCACCCCGCTTTGTCCCGCAGGGCGGACAGCAGGTTGGTCTGGGCCAGATAATAGCCGATGACCACCATCGGCAAAGGGGTGTTCAGCGCCGCCATATGCCCCACCGCATCCTGCACCAGAGCCGGCACCTGTATGGGCAACAAGAACAGCACCAGGCCCACCGCCACGCCGATGACCCCCGGGTTGAGCAATATCTGTTTTACGGATAATTTCCGTTGGCCGCTCATCTCCATCAGCCCATAGGTCCACAGAAAAATGTTGAACACGATCACATAAGCGGCGCAATAAAACACGCCGTCGTCGCCCAACAGCGCCTGCTGAAGGGGGATCGCCATATACCCGGCGTTGGAAAACACGCCGCAACACCGGAGCACCCGACGGCGATCCTCCTCCCCGCCCCGAAAGCACAGACGGAGCACCAAGATCAGCAGGGCGTGATTCACCGCCGCCACCGCCACCACCGTCAGAAATCCCCACAGCATCGCCGGGTCGAACTCCCGGATGCAGGACTTGATGATCACGCAGGGAGTGGCGATATACAGCACCAGGTTGGCCATGGCTTTGACCGCCGTTTCTCCCAGCAGATGGGTCTTTGCACACACAACGCCCACGCCGATGAGGATAAACAGGGTCAGCACCTGTCCCCCTACCGTGAGAAAATCCTGTAACATACCGTCATTCCTTTCCGTTTTCTCCTCGTCTTACCTATCATATCACAAAATTTACAGAGAATAAAGAGGAATTATATAAAAATTTAACGATTTTACCTGATACCACTTTACAGCATTAAAATGTTGAGGTATACTGGGCCCGTTCCGCTAACAGGGAACGTGTTTTTTCATTGTCCTCATTGATAAAGATGAGAACAGGCCGTGGCAACCGCCACGGCCTGTTGTCGTTATCGCTTATTGTCCGTAGAAATCCACCGGGGCTGCCGGGGCAGACCATTCCGGTTGAGGCACGGTCTGACCGAAATCCGACCAGGAAAGCCGTCCGGTCTGGATGGCGTTCCATTTCAACTGGTCGTACACGCCGGCATAGGTGACGCCCATATAAGGGTAGACGTAGAAATAGCCCACAATACCACCCGTGATGGCGGACAGTATATTCCAGCCGATGAAACTCAATTTCAGCACAAACAGATCCCCTTTGGCGCCGTCGGTCATCTTCTCGCTGATCTTCAGTGCCTGCGAAGCGGTGAGATGGGGGTTCTCATAGATAATATAGGGAACCATCGAATAGGCCAAGCCCTTGATGATGCCGGGGACGACAAACAGCAGACTCCACAGGAAGGTGAGAAGTTCCCGCAGGAACATCGCCCCCAGCACCGGACGGTACATACGGAAACCGGCAAACAAGTCGCCCACAGCAGGGGTCTCACCCCGCCAATACCGCATCATCCAGCCGTTGGCGCCCACGGTGACAATGTTACTGACAAAAATGGCAAAGGCTATGGCGGTGGCACACGCCAACAAAATCACCACCGCAAACGCACCGATAAGCACCGGCAAAGCCATCCCCATCGAACCGGCAAATTCCCGCCACAACTCGGTCAGGTCAAAGGGGGTTTCCGGAGTGGCGTATTCCTCCCAGGGATTATCCGGCTGGGTGTCCGGCACCCACACGCCGGCGTTCGATTGATCGTCCAGGTCGATGTCCGGGTCGATGTCGCTGTTGTCAAAGACGGTGTCCAGGTTCACACTGCTGACACCGGCATCGCCTATTGTGCCGCCCAGCAGGGTGGTCAGAAACACCACCAGCACCAACATCCAGTAACTGCGCTTTATTAAGGTTTTGGCTTGTTCTTTAATGACTTTGCGGTCAAACATAGTCACTCCTCCTTATACGGTTTTCCGTTGAGTATCGCCGAGGTCAGTTGCTCCCCGGCATAGGTCAGTTTCAGCGAGAAAAAGGGGACATCCCGCTCCAACAACCGCAGGAATATCCGGTCACCCGCCCAGGTGGGCAGGGTGGGAACCAGGGCGTCCTCCACCCATTCCAAGGTGCCCTCGTCGCACTCTTTGAGGGTGCCGGTGAAGCCGTCGGCGGTGAACAGGTGCATATACTCGGTCTCCCACTGGTCCGACACAAAGGTGACCACGCCCCGATAACGGTAGGCGGTCAGGGTCAGTCCAGTTTCCTCCCACACCTCACGGAGAAGGCAGTCCTCCGGGCTTTCCTTATCCTCAAAGCCGCCGCCCACGCCGATCCACTTATCTTTGTTTAAGTCGTTTTCTTTCTTCACCCGATGGAGAAGCAGGGTCTTGCCCTCCCGGTGAATATAACACAGGGTGGTGTTGCGCATAGGCTCCCCTCCTTTGAGGTCATTGTAGCATTTTTTGGTTTTCGGCGCAAGGGCAGAATGAAAAATGGTGAAATTCCCCGCAACTGTTCATTGACTTATGAAAAAAAGTGTGTTACAATGAGGAAAATCAAGCAAACAAGGAGGGCTTTTGTTATGAAGCGCATCAAGACTCTGGAGACCAAAAACCTGTGCGACAGCGCCAAAAACGGCGGTTGCGGCGAGTGCCAGACTTCCTGCCAGTCTGCCTGCAAGACCAGCTGCGGCATTGCTAATCAGGAGTGCGAGAACAAGTAATTGGCTCTGACCGAAATGTCGCCATCGTGAGATGGCGACATTTTTTATGGGCAGTCTCCCTCTTCAAGGGAGGTGGCTGTGGCGTCAGCCACAGACGGAGGGCGTTTATAAAAGACCCGCCCTCTGCGGGGTTTTGAATACCTCATCCGCCGCCTAAGGGCGGTTTCCCTTCCCCCTCAAGGGGAAGGCACTGTGTAAATGCAAGGAGGAGTACATAATGGTACACCGTTATCAACTGGGCGGGCTCAACATCGTGCTGGACATCTGCTCCGGCTCGGTCCACGTGGTGGACGAGGTCGCCTACGATATGATCGGCCTTTACGAGCAGACCGACCGGGACACCCTGCTTTCGGATATGCTCCAAAAACACGGACACCGGGAGGATGTCACCGCCGAGGAACTGGCAGCGTGCTATGACCAGATCGGCGAACTGAAAGCCGCCGGCCAACTCTTTACCCCCGACACCTTCAAGCCTATGGCGGACACCCTCAAGCAGAAGACCGCCGGGGTGGTGAAGGCGCTGTGCCTGCACGTGGCCCACACCTGCAACCTGAACTGCTCCTATTGCTTTGCCAGTCAGGGCAAGTATCACGGCGACCGGGCGCTGATGAGCCTGGAGGTGGGCAAGCGGGCGCTGGATTTCCTCATCGAGCATTCCGGCACCCGGCACAATCTGGAGGTGGACTTTTTCGGCGGCGAGCCCTTGATGAACTGGGATATGATCAAGGAACTGGTGGCTTATGCCCGCCGGCGTGAAGCCGAGACCGGCAAACATTTCCGGTTTACCCTCACCACCAACGGCGTGTTGGTGGACGACGACGTCATCGACTTTGCCAACCGGGAGATGAGCAACGTGGTGCTCAGTCTGGACGGACGAAAAGAGGTTCACGACCGCTATCGGGTGGACTATGCCGGTAACGGCAGTTGGGAAAAGATCGTTCCGAAATTCCAGAAATTTGTTAAGGCCCGGGATGGCAAAAACTATTATATGCGGGGCACCTTTACCCATCAGAACCCCGATTTTCTCAAAGACATTCAGGTGATGCTGGATCTGGGTTTCACCGAGTTGTCTATGGAGCCGGTGGTGTGCGCCCCCGACGACCCCTCCGCCCTCACCGCCGAGGATCTGCCGGTTGTTCTCGACCAGTACGAAAAACTGGCCCAGCTGATGCTGAAACGGCACAAGGAGGGCAACCCCTTTACTTTCTACCATTATATGATCGACCTGAAGGGCGGCCCCTGCATCTATAAGCGGGTGTCCGGCTGCGGCAGCGGCACCGAGTATATGGCGGTGACCCCCTGGGGCGA
>CAYSRL010000088.1:0-5903 GCA_964433515.1 uncultured Ruminococcus sp. | reverse complement strand
AGCAGTTCCCGGCGGACTTTATCTCCGAGGGTGTGGACCAGACCCGTGGTTGGTTCTATTCTCTGCTGGCCATTTCCACCCTGCTGTTTAACAAGGCACCCTACAAGAACGTGCTGGTGCTGGGACACGTGCAGGATGCGGACGGTCAGAAGATGAGCAAGTCCAAGGGCAATGCCGTGGATCCCATCGAGGCGTTGGAGACCTATGGCGCCGATGCCATCCGTTGGTATTTCTATTCCAACTCCGCTCCTTGGCTGCCCAACCGTTTCTCCGGTAAAGCGGTGCAGGAGTGCCAGCGCAAGTTCCTGGGTACGCTGTGGAACACCTACGCCTTCTTTGTGCTGTATGCCAATATTGATAACTTTGACGCCACCAAGTATACCTTGGAATACGACAAACTGTCGGTGATGGATAAATGGTTGCTGTCCCGGCTGAATTCTACCGTCCGTGCGGTGGACGATAACCTGGCGAATTACCGCATTCCCGAGGCCGCCCGTGCGTTGCAGGATCTTGTGGACGAGATGAGCAACTGGTATGTCCGCCGCAGCCGTGAGCGTTTCTGGGGCAAGGATATGCCTCAGGATAAGGTGAACGCCTATATGACCCTGCACACCGCTTTGGTGACGGTGGCCAAGGCGGCTGCGCCGATGATCCCCTTTATGGCGGAGGATATTTATCGCAACTTGGTGTGTGAGAATGACCCGACTGCTCCTGCCAGCGTGCACCTGTGCGCCTTCCCGGAGGCGAACGAGGCCTATATGGATGCCGCTCTGGAGAGCGCTATGGACAGCGTCTTGCAGATCGTGGTGCAGGGTCGTGCCGCCCGTAACGGCGCTGCCTGTAAGAACCGTCAGCCTCTGGGCAAGATGTATGTGCAGATGGAGGGGGCGCTGGACGAGTTCTGCACCGCCATCATCGCCGACGAACTGAACATCAAGTCGGTGGAGTTTATTGTGGATGCCGCCGCCTTTATGAGTTATTCTTTCAAACCGCAGTTAAAAACCGTGGGTCCCAAATACGGCAAACAACTGAACGATATCCGCACCGCCCTGACCGAACTGGACGGCAACGCCGCTAAGGCGGAGCTGGATGAAAAGGGTGCCATCACCCTGCATCTTACCTCCGGTGACGTGGTTCTGTATACCGAGGATCTGCTGATCGAAACCACCCAGACCGAGGGGTATTACACCGTCAGCGACCGGGGCATCACCGTGGCCATCGACACCCGGTTGACCCCCGAACTGATCGAAGAGGGCTTTGTCCGTGAGGTGGTCAGCAAACTGCAGACCATGCGAAAAGAGGCCGGCTTTGAGGTGATGGACACCATTTCCGTCTACGTCACCGGCAACGAAACGGTGGAGCAGTTGGTCTCCCGTAACTGGGAGTCCATCGGTACGGATGTAATGGCGACCGCCTTGACAGTGGGCGAGACCGCCGGTTATGTCAAGGAGTGGAACATCAACGGCGAGGCGGTCACCCTGGCGGTGGAAAAGAACGCCAACTGACCAAAAACCGTTGCACTTTTTGAATAAAACAGGTATAATAGATCTGGACGATATGAAAGGAGATTACTACTATGATCATCACCAAAGAGAGCGTTATCGGCAACATTCTGGATGCCGACGCCACCACTGCACCGTATTTCTTAGAGATGGGTATGCATTGTCTGGGTTGCCCCGGCGCCCGCAGTGAGAATCTGGAGCAGGCTTGCGCTGTCCACGGCGTGGACGTGAACGACCTGGTGGAGAAGCTGAACAAGCACTTCGGCAATTGATTCAAAAACGGCAGAGGTATGCCCTCTGCCGTTTTTATCTATGGGAGATAGTATGATAACCTTAGACAAACGCTTATCTGCGGTGGCGGCGTTAGTGCGACCGGGCAGCCGGTTGGCGGACATCGGCACCGACCACGCCTATCTGCCGGTGCATTTGGTGCAGGCGGGGGTTTGCCCCTCGGCGATCGCCTCAGACATCGGGGCGGGGCCATTGGAGGCGGCCCGGCATACGGTCGCCGCCAACAATCTGACAAGGGAAATTGCTTTACGGCTTGGTGACGGCCTTTCTACCGTCGATCCGGACGAAGTGGACGATATTGCCATCGCCGGAATGGGGGGCGAGACCATCGCCGCCATTCTGGAGGCGGCTGACTTTGTAAAAGACCGCCGTTTACGGTTGGTTTTGCAGCCAATGACCCGGGCGGAGGATCTGCGCCGGTGGCTGTTACATAGCGGCTTTTCGGTTTTGGAGGAGCATCTCGTTCGGGATAAACGGCATCTTTATCCGGTGCTGGCGGCGGAGTATACCGCCGCAGACCCCTGCGAGGATGGGGTGCTGATCTACGGCGGTTTTTTCACCGCCGAGGAGGGCAGACCCTATCGGCAAATGATGGCAGAGCATCTGCTCCGTAAAGCTGCCGGACTTTCCCGTAGCGGCGACCCGGCGGAGGCCGCCAAACTCATTGATTTGTTTGAACTGTTGAGAAGGATGTAAAGGAGCGCAGACTATGAAAAATATGGCGATGAACAAGATCACAGCGGAATGTGCCCGTTGTGTTCAGTCCTTCGGCGAAGAATTGTCTGCGATGAATACGCTCGTTACCGAAAGCGAAAAAGCGGTGATATTTAATGTGGAACTCCGTTTATGCCGTATCGAGTTTGTGCTGACCACCAAAAACAGTGTGATGTGCCCGGTGGGCACCCTGTTTGCCCGGATATTCCCCCAGAAGAACCGTTCTTTGTCCCTGCATCTGTATGAATTGATGGGAGAGGATGATTTCCGGTGTTCTTATTTCCCTTATAACTGCTCTCCCGAACAAGTGCAATTGAGTTTTTCTGTGCTGTCCGCTATGGTGCGGGAGATTTTGCCCGGCGTGGAACAATTGGCGTTAGACAGCCAACGTTACGATGCGCTGTTGGCGGAAAAAAGTGCAGTTTTGGCAGAGTACGCTAATGTAGAAACAGATACCTT
Organism: uncultured Ruminococcus sp.; assembly: GCA_964433515.1. GTDB lineage: Bacteria > Bacillota > Clostridia > Oscillospirales > Acutalibacteraceae > UBA5905. The sequence goes on along the minus strand of CAYSRL010000088.1, from coordinate 2,937 downwards.
GCGTGTGCATATGAGTGAGACGGAGCTACAGCAATACCTGTTTGATGAATGGGGCGAGTTCTATGAAACCTTCGCCCAGTTGCTTCCCTTTACCCAAAGCGATGCCTATTCCGCTTTTGTTGCGGGAGATATTGCTAAGGCGCTGAAAAAATATCGGAAACCGGCGAAAAAAGGAAATCTGCCCCCTTATTTCGAGAGATTGTATGCTTTTCTGCAAACGCCGCAGGCGCACACGTTCCGACCTTTGCCCCAGGAGTGCGGTGCCCAGTATCTCCAGGGCAGAGAACAGCAGTATGGCACCAAGGGAGGACTGCACTTGTTGGCGGCGATGGGTGTGCTGTACCCCTTGCTTATGTTGCTGTTTTATCTCATCGCCGGCGGCGTTTATGCGCTGGTGAGTGCGGGGGCATCGTATATGCCCTTTGATGGTGTGTTTATCGCCATATTGTCGTTGTTGCCTGCTGTGTTTGGGGCGCTAAGTCTGCGACGGTGGTTGTTCCCACGTCTGTTTCGCAAGGGGGCAGAACGCTGGTTGGCGCAGGATGAACTGGAGAATTCCGTTACGGTAAACAAGGTGTGCCATTTCCTGTTTGGCTTGACGGCAGCGATCGGACTGTTTTTTGTGACGGTGTTTACTTTATCGGCTACTCGTTTCTACACCGACCGGATGGTGTATGACGACGGTTCCCGCTTTCCTTTGCTCAATCCGGTCACCTATGCCTATGAGGATGTCGATCAGGTATACTACATTGAAGGCCGCATCAATACCTTTGATGAATTGGTGGAACGGGGTTCTTACGTGTTGGTGTTTGAAGATGGAACTGTGATTGATTTGGACAGCAGTGTTTCGGTGGCGCAGACCGAAAAATATGTTTTGTCGTTGCTGTCTCCATACATAGACGGAATAACAACGTATGCAACCGATCTGGAATTGGCAGAACATTATGGGAGAAATGCCGATGAATTCTTCGGCTATTATAAAGTGACTTGGTAAAGGAGTGCTGACAATGATTCAGGATATAAAAATTTGGGAGAACGACATTCCCTTGTTTGACGAGAACGCTCCCTTTGAGAACAAAATGACCGCCTATCTCCACGAGGATGAGGAGATCCACCCCGCTATGATGGTGTTCCCCGGTGGCGGCTATTGCATCCACGGCGAGTGGGAGTGCGACCCGGTAGCCACCTTCTTCTATGAGAATGGCTACAACGCCTTTATCGTCTATTATCGGGTGCAGCCCTATGCCCATCCGGCGCCGATGCTGGATGCCCAGATGGCGATAAAATCCGTCCGTCAACACGCCGATGAATGGCACATTGACCCGGAGCGGGTGTTTGGTGTGGGTTTCTCTGCCGGCGGTCATCTGTGCGGGTGTACGGCGGTGTTCGACGACCTTGTGCCCCAGTATCTGGCGGATGCTCCCGCCGTCGATTCCCGGCTGACCGGCGCCATTCTGGGCTATCCGGTCGCCTGCGCCGATCCGGATGCCGGCCATCAGGATTCCTTCCGCCACATCCTTGGTGAAGAGGCTTCTCAGGAACTGCTGGATACCCTTTCGCTGGAAAAGCACGTGGACGACAAGACCTCGCCCATTTTTATGTGGCATACCATCCCGGACACGCTGGTGCCCTTTGAGCATTCCGTGCGCTTGACAAAAGCGATGGCGGCGGCGGGACGCTATGCGGAGTTGCACCTGTTCCCGGAGGGGGAGCACGGCAACGCTATGGCCGGCTGTCTGCCCGGCGCCTGCCAGTGGGGGCAACTGGCGCTGGATTTTATGAAGCGGGTGAAATAAGAGCAAAAAATCCCGAACCTAGCGGTTCGGGATTTTTTCAGTCCGGTCTTCTCGGCGGCACCTCCGGCAGGTCCAGGCAGGCCTTCCAACTCCCGGGGGGCCCGATGGTGGGGAACACGTTGTCGGTGTCGGTGGTGTCCTGGATCTCATAGGTGCCGTATTTGTTGATCTGATCCCACACGTCGATGGGTTCGCCCGGCACCGGGGTGACCGGGATTTCTGCATTTTCCGGATAGGGTAGAGGGCGTATATCTTCGTTCATCGTATCACCTCACCCATAGGGTGTGGAGAAACCCAAAAAATATACGGCGTGTGGATTCACACGCCGTATCGGTTATTCTTGAGCCATATGATAGGAGAGGGTCATCAGACTGTCGCCCATATGCACGTTTTCCACGATGACGTTGGGATAATCGTTGAGAATGTCGTAGTGGGAGAAGTTCCAGAATCCCTTCACCCCGCAATTGACCAGTTTTTCCACCAGGCGGGGTGCGGCCTCTTTCGGGATGCACAGCACCGCCATCTCCGGCTTTTCCCGGCGGCAGAAAGCCTCTAACTCGTCGGTGGAGCGGATGATCATATCCGCCCGGGTATCGCCCACCAGTTCCGGGTTGTCGTCAAACAGACCGATGAGGTTGAAGCCCCGGGTCTTAAATTCAATGTGGTTGCCCACGGCGGTGCCCAGATTGCCCACGCCCAACAGGATGGTTTTGGTCAGCTTATCCATACCCAGAATACGACCGATCTCGTCGTACAACTGGTCCACCATATAGCCATAACCCTGTTGGCCAAAGCCGCCGAAGCAGTTGAGATCCTGGCGGATCTGGGAGGCGGTCAGCCGCATTTTCTGGGACAGTTCCCGGGAGGAGATGCGGGTGACACCTTTTTCTTTTAGATCGTATAAAAAGCGGTAATACCGGGGAAGCCTCCGGATAACCGGCAGGGAGATGTTGGTATCCTTAGCCATAAGACGTACCTCATACTTTCTACATATACACCAATATTATGCTGGATTGCTGAATTTTTGTCAAGGGTTTTGCAAATTTTTTAACACATTCCCGGCAGAAAAAGGATTGACACCGACGGCGGGTGGTGTTATAATGACTTTTGTTATATGCGAGGGTGCTGGAATCGGCAGACA
>CAYSRL010000087.1:0-5949 GCA_964433515.1 uncultured Ruminococcus sp. | reverse complement strand
GGTGCCCATCAGCACCTCAAAGGCGGCAGAGGAGCTAAGCCCGGAGCCGGGCAGCACAGTGGACTCCATGTAAGCGTCAAAGCCCTTGACCTCACAGCCCAATTCCCGGAAACGGGCGGCAACGCCACGGATCAGCGCCGGGGTGGTATTGATCTCATTTTCCTGGGGTGTCAGCTTGTCCAGTTCCACCACGCTCACGGGGTAGCCCTGGGACAGCACCCGGATCATGCCGCTGTCGGTGATCCGCACAGCCGCCTGCATATCCAAATTAACAGCGCCGGCAAGAACTCTGCCGTGCTGGTGGTCGGTATGGTTACCGCTGAGCTCGGTGCGGCCGGGGGCGGAGAAAAACCGCTCCGGAGCAGTGCCAAAGGCATTCTCAAAGCCGGCACAAAGGGCATCCTTGCGAGCCTTGGAAAGGATCAACTTCTGTTCAGACATGGGGTATCCCTCTTTCTTTTGCAACATTGTTTACATTATACTATCTGTAAGCAAAAAAAGAAAGACCTTTTCCCATAAAAAATCCCACTGCCAGGGATTGACAGTGGGATCGCAAAACATTTATACGCCGTAGATCAGCCAAATGTAAATGTAGGCAGGAATGATAGCTGCCAATGTGAAGGGAATACCGATCTTGAAGAAGTCGGCGTTTTTCACCTCATAGCCCTCCCGGCGCAGGATACCAATACCGGTGATGTTGGCGGAAGCGCCGATGGGGGTACAGTTACCGCCCAGGGTAGCGCCGGACAGCAGACCGAAGTACAGCGGGGTTGCCACCAAGGTGGCATCCACGCCCAACTGCGCGGAAAGCTGGGCAGCCAGTCCCGCGATCACCGGGATCATGGTAGCCACATAGGGAATGTTGTCGATGAATGCGGAGATCAAAACAGACGCCCACACGATAACGGTATACAGCAGGAAGATATTGCCGCCGCCCAGCTTTGCCAGCAGGTTGGCTGCGGCGTCGATAACGCCCTTGTTCTTAATGCCGCCGATCATCAGGAACAGACCAACAAGCAGACCCAGGGTCTCGAAGTCGATCTCCTTCAGAGGATCCAGGATGGCTGCCGCTGTCTTTTTCTTGGCAAAGTTGTAGATCAGACCGACCACCAGCAGCGCGCAGCAGATCAGTCCGTTGGTCTCAGCAGGCAAATTCCAGCTCTCAGGCGCAAAGGAGGCGCAGATCAGCAGCAAAATAGTGCCTACCAGCAGCACGGAGGGAACGTAGTCTGTGACCTGGGTGCGCTCGCCGGTTCTGGGGATGGGGGCCTTCTCCTTGCGGAAAATGAAGGCAAGGATCAGTGCGGACAGCACCGCGCCCAGCTCCACCGCAAAGAAGATGGAGGGCTTGCCCTGATACCAGAAGAAATCCAGGAAGGACATATCCAGCGCCGAGCCCAGCATAATGGCGGTGGTGTCGCCCACCAGGGTGGCCGCACCCTGCAGGTTAGAGGACACCGCAATCGCAATGATAAACGGCACCGGGTTGGTATCCAGTTTCTTACAGATGGCCAGCGCCACCGGAGCCACCATCAGCACCGTTGCCACGTTATCCACAAAGGCGGAAATGACGCCGGCGAACAGGCTCAGCGCCACCGCCGCCCAGCACACGTTGGGCACCCATTTCATCACGATATCCGCCAACCGGTTAGGCATCTGGGAGTCAATAAACATCTGCACCAGACCCATCGTGCCGGCGATCATCAGCAGCACGTTAAAATCCAGCACGCCCAGCACGTCGACGGTGTCGCCGCCGGCGATAAAGGGGACGCCGCCCACCAACATGGTCACCACAAACACCACGCCGGATGCCAGCGCAATATAGGGACGGTATTTGCCGAAGGCAATCATCAGCACATAGGTGACAGCAAACAGAATAATCGCTATGGTCATATTCATTTTCAGATCCTCCTTTTTGCAAAAGCATATCCTCACCATTATGCCACAAAACCCGCTCCGGGTCAAGAGCAAAACCACCCTTGCGGGGTGGATAAATCTGTGGTATAATGGTAAAAAACGGAGGTGGGTTTATGAATTTCTTGGAAATCGCCCAGACACGGCAATCCTGCCGGAAATATCATCCGGACCGCCCGGTGGAACCGGAGAAACTGGAGGCCATACTGGAGGCGGTGCGTCTGGCTCCCTCTGCCTGCAACGGACAGCCCTATCACCTGACCGTCTGCCGGGGTGAAACCGCCACGGCGGTTGCCAAGGCGACCATGGGCATGGGGATGAACCAATTTGCCGCCGATGCGCCGGTGGTCATCGTCCTGTCGGAAATGCCCTATACCAAGACCGCCGCCCTGGGCGCCAAGGTCAAGGGCAACGATTATCGCTCCATCGACATCGGCATCGCAGCGGCCTATCTCACCGCCGAGGCCGCCGCCCAGGGGCTGGGCACCTGTATCCTCGGCTGGCTGGACGATACGAAGATTCGGGACATCTGCGGGCTTTCCCACCCGGTGCGGTTGGTGGTGACGGTGGGGTATCCCGCCGACACACCCCGGGCAAAAAAGCGGAAAACAAGAGAGGAATTGGTGACGGAGATCGGGTGATCTTCGCCGGAACAGACGAGAAAAACAGCCGTCCCACGGGACGGCTGTTTTTTTCTTGTTTTAGGTCTTGCAATTGGGAAAACAGAGGAGTATAATGGCTTTCGTTCAAGAAATATGCGTCCCTTTTGCGGCTAGAAAGAAGGTCCTTATTTTATGCAAGTTTTACTGAGTTTATCGGTGGCGCTGTTCGCCGGTCTGATGCTCTCCCGCCTGGCCAAACTGGTCAAACTCCCCGCCGTCACCGCCTATCTGGTGGCGGGTATTCTGGTGGGCCCGTATCTGTTGGGACAATTCCATCTGCCCTATGCCAACATCCACTTCGGCTTTGACAGTATGGACGATATCGACACCTATAAACTGCTGAGCGACGTGGCGCTGGGCTTTATCGCCTTTGCCATCGGCAACGAATTCCGGCTGGCGACCCTCAAACAAACCGGCCGCCAGGCTGCCGTCATCGGCATCGTGCAGGCGGTGTTCACCACCCTGCTGGTGGATGCGGCCCTCATCGGTCTGCATTTCCTCATCCCCGACCTGCTCCCCCTGCCCGCCGCCATCGTGTTGGGCGCTGTGGCCAGCGCCACCGCCCCCGCCGCCACCCTGATGGTGGTGCGCCAGTACAAGGCCAAAGGCCCCCTCACCGACCTGCTGCTGCCCATCGTGGCCCTGGACGATGCGGTGGGTCTGGTGCTATTTGCCGTATCCTTCGGCGTGGCCAAGGCGCTCATAAACGGGCACGTGGATCTCATCTCGGTGGTGCTGGAACCGGTGCTGGAAGTGATGCTCTCGCTGGCTCTGGGCGCTTTAATGGGGTTCCTGTTTACCCTCTGCGAGCGGTTCTTCCATTCCCGCTCCAAGCGTATGACGATGTCGGTGACCTTTGTGCTGCTCACCGTGGCGCTGTCTATGGTGGAATTCACGGTGGGAGGGGTGCACGTCGCTTTTTCCTCCCTCCTGGTGTGTATGATGCTGGGCACCGTATTCTGCAACATCTGCGATTTTTCCGAGGAACTGATGGAGCGAGTGGAGCGGTGGACCGCCCCCCTGCTGGTGCTGTTCTTTGTCATCAGCGGTGCCGAATTGGAACTGGACGTGTTCCGGGATCCGCTGGTGGTGCTGTTGGGCGTGGTGTATATCCTGTTCCGCTCCTGCGGTAAGTATTTCGGTGCGGGGTTCTCCGCCCGGGCGGTGAAATGCAACGACCAGATCGTGAAATATCTGGGTATCACCCTGCTCCCCCAGGCAGGCGTGGCGCTGGGTATGGCCATCAAGGCGGAGACCCTGGGCGAACCGGGACACGTCGTTGCCAACATCACCCTGTTCTCGGTGCTGGTGTATGAGTTGATCGGCCCCTTCCTCACCAAAATGGCGCTCCAGAAGGCCGGTGAGATCCGCCCCGAAGGCAAGATAAGCGCCCGGGAAGAAGCCCGGAAAGCCATGGAATGTAAGTCATAAGAAAAGACGGTTCAACCGATGGTTGAACCGTCTTTTTGTTTTTCGTCAAATGTCCGACAGGATGTCCTCCATGGTATACAGCCCGGCGGGTCTGCCCTGCAAGAACTTGGCGGCGGTGAGGGCGCCGGAGGCAAAAACGCTCCGGGAACCGGCGGAATGGGACAGGGTCAGCACCTCCTGCTCACCGGCAAAATACACGCTGTGTTCCCCCACCACGGTACCGCCCCGGAGAGAGGCGATGCCGATCTCTTTTTTGTCCCGCTTTTGACGGCGGGTGTGGCGGTCATAGGTGTATTCCGGCTCAAAAGAAAGCCCCGCTTTGGCGGCATCCGCCAGCATCAGGGCGGTGCCGGAGGGAGCGTCCAATTTCTGGTTATGGTGCATCTCCACGATCTCAATATCGTAAGCGTCGCCCAGCACGGCAGCCGCCTTTTTGGTCAGGGCGGACAGCACCGCCACACCCAGACTCATATTGCTGCTGTGGAAAACCGGCACGCTCTTAGCGGCCTCATCCACCGCCGCCAACTGCTCTGCCGACAGGCCGGTGGTGCACAGCACCAAGGGCAGGCCGTGGGCGGTGACATACTCCAGTTCCGCCGCCAAAGCAGAGGGGTTGGAGAAGTCGATCACCGCATCGGCTTGGGGCAGGCCGCCCCACTCGGTAAACACCGGATAGGCGCTCTCGGCGGCGGCAATATCCACGCCGGCCACCACGGCGGCATCCCGGCTGGGTGCCATTTCGGTAACCGCCCGACCCATTCGGCCCAAACAGCCATTCAAAATCAATTTCATAGGAAAAACTCCTTTACTTCACTAATCCGTGGTGTTTCAGGATGCCGGCCAGTTTGTCCGCAGCAACCGACTCCATCCCATACAATGGCAGGCGGCACTCGCCCACAGCCATCCCCATCCGGTTCATCGCCTCTTTGACCGGCACCGGGTTCACATCGGTGAACAGTCCCTGTGCCAGATCCATCCAGTGAAAGAACAACTCCCGGCTCAAATCCGTCTGCCCCTTAAACCACAGATCGCAGATGTCGTGGGTGACGGCGGGCACCACATTGCCCAGCACCGTGATCACACCCACGCCGCCCAGGGACAGCACCGGCACCGTCAGGTCGTCGTTGCCGGAATAGATGGGGATCTCGGAAACAGAGGCCAGATAACCGGTGGCGGCCAGATCCGGGGAGGCCTGTTTCAGACCCACCACCGTGTCCACCTCCCGATACAGTTTCGCCGCCGTATCCGGCTGAATATTCAGCCCGGTGCGGGAGGGCACGTTGTACAAGATCAAGGGCAGGTCGGTGGCAGACGCCACCGCCTCGTAATGGGCGATAAGCCCCCGCTGAGAGGTCTTGTTGTAATAGGGGGTCACCAACAACAGACCGTCGGCGCCCAGTTCCTTAGCGGAGCGGCAGGACTGGATGCAATGGGCGGTGTCGTTGGAGCCGGTGCCGGCAACCACCGGGATGCGGCCCGCCGCCCGGCTCACCGCCACCCGGATCGCCTCCAGGTGTTCCTCCATCTTGAGGGTGGGTGCCTCGCCGGTGGTGCCGCAGACGATCAGGGCGTCGGTGCCCTGTTCCACGTGCCAATCCACCAATTCTTCTAATTTTCCATAGTTTATACGTCCGTCCGGGTGCATCGGAGTGACCAACGCCACGCCGGAGCCGGTGAAAAGAATCGGTTTGCTCATAGGAAAACCACCTTTCTAAACGTATATCGGGGTCGGACAGAGCACCGTCCCCCCTCGGGGAGAGAGCCTACGCTCTGTCCAAGGCGAATGCTTTTTAGTCCATATACCCGTCGGCGCACAACAGTTCCGCCAACAGAACGGCACCGCCGGCCGCACCACGCAGGGTATTGTGGGACAGACCCACGAACTTATAGTCGTACTGGCTGTCCTCACGCAGACGGCCCAGGGACACGGTCATACCGCCCT
>CAYSRL010000086.1:0-5971 GCA_964433515.1 uncultured Ruminococcus sp. | reverse complement strand
GGCGCTGGTGCCCCTGTATCTGGGGGTCCGGGCGGTGATCGCCAAGTCCTTTGCCCGCATCCACGCCGCCAACCTCATCAACGCCGGCATTATGCCCCTGACCTTTAAAAATCCCGAGGATTACGACAAACTGAGTCAGGACGACCTGCTGGAGATCGCCGGTGTCTATGCCGGTATGGACTCCGGCGAGATGACCCTTACCGACAAGACCGCCGGTGTGACGGTGACCCTGTGCGCCGAGTTTACCGACCGGCAGAAAGCCATTTTAAAGGCCGGCGGTCTGCTGGCCTACACCAAAGAGATGGGAGAGAAGTAATATGCAACAGTATATCGACAAGGCTGTGGAGCAATTCCGCACCCTGATCACCGAGCAGTTGGCTCGCCAGAACCGTATGGAGGCGGGCGAGGCCGCCAAGGATTTCGCCAACCTGCCCCACATCACCATCGGCATCTGCGGCGGTGACGGCATCGGCCCCATCATCACCCACGCCGGTGAGGATGTGCTCCGCTTTTTGCTGGCCGACGACGTGGCCTCCGGCCGTGTGGAGTTCCGGGATATCGACGGTCTGACCATTGAGCGCCGGGAAGAGGTGGGCAAGGCCATCCCCGACGATACTCTGGCGGCGCTGAAAGAGTGCGACGTCATCCTGAAAGGCCCCACCACCACCCCCCACGGCGGCAATCTGGAGAGTGCCAATGTGGCTATGCGCCGGGAGTTGGATCTGTACGCCAACGTGCGCCCCACCTGCGTGCCGGAACTGGGCATCGACTGGGTGTTCTACCGGGAAAACAGCGAGGGCGAGTATGTCCTGGGAAGCCGGGGCGTGGAGATCCCCGACAAACTGGCCATGGACTTTAAGGTGACCACCGATGCCGGCACCCGGCGTATTGCCCGTGCCGCTTTTGAGTATGCCAAAAACAACGGCAAGGACAACGTGGCCATCGTCACCAAGGCCAATATTATGAAGAAGACCGACGGCAATTTCAGCCGTATCTGCCACGAGGTGGCGGCGGATTACCCCGGCATCACCGCCGAGGACTGGTACATCGACATTATGACCGCCAATCTGGTGAACGAGGCTCGCCGTAGTCAGTTCCAGGTGTTCGTACTGCCCAATCTGTACGGCGACATCATCACCGACGAGGCCGCCCAGATCCAGGGCGGCGTGGGCACCGCCGGCAGCGCCAACATCGGCGACCGGTACGCTATGTTTGAGGCGATCCACGGCTCTGCCCCCCGGATGATCGAGATGGGCCGTGGCCAGTTTGCCAACCCTGCCAGCGTGCTAAAGGCCTGTGCTATGCTGTTGCGGCACATCGGCAAGTCCGCCGAGGCGGAAAAACTGGAAAAGGCTCTGGCCATCTGCAATGAGAAGATGCATATGACCGGCCGTGTGGGCGGCAACACCTGCGACGAATTCGCCCGGGCGGTTATGGCAGAAGTGGAGAAAATGTAATGGATAAACAGGCGATCTTGTCCCGGGTGGACCACACGGAACTGAATCCGGCGGCAACCTGGGAGGATATCCGTACCCTGTGTGACGACGCCATCACCTACGGCACCGCCACCGTCTGCATCCCGCCCTGTTACGTAAAGCGGGCGGTGTCCTATGTGAGCGGAAAACTCCCCATCTGCACCGTCGTCGGCTTTCCCCACGGAAACAGCCCCACCGCCGCCAAGGCCTATGAGGCCAAATGCGTGGCAGAGGCCGGGGCGAAAGAAGTGGATATGGTGGTCAACCGTGGCTGGGTGAAGGACGGCTTGTTTGAGGCGGTCACCGATGAGATCCGCATTGTCAAGCGGGCCTGTGCCCCGGCAATTTTGAAGGTCATCATCGAGTGTTGCGGTCTGACCGATGAGGAAAAGGTCGCCTTGTGCCGCTGTGTGACCGAGGGCGGAGCGGAGTTTATCAAGACCTCCACCGGTTTCGCCGCCGGCGGTGCCACCCCGGAGGATGTGGCGCTGATGGCGCAGAATGTGGGCCCCGGCGTACAGGTCAAGGCCGCCGGAGGCATCCGCACCTTTGAAACAGCCCAGGCGATGCTGGATGCCGGCGCCACCCGTATCGGAGCCAGCGCTCTGGTGCGATTGATGAAAGAGAATTAAGCAAAAATCCGACCCGCCGGGTCGGATTTTTCTTTTGAAACATCCCTAAAACAAACCTATTGCAAAGAAAAAAACATTGTGCTACAATGAAAAACAACGCATCCTCAAAAATGCACCTGAGGAGGTCATTTTATGAACATTATCGTAGTCGGTTGCGGAAAGATCGGCACCACCATTCTGGAAAGTCTGGTGGAGGAGGGGCACAACGTCACGGCGGTGGACAACCGTCCGGCGGCCTTGACCGACATCACCAACATCCACGACGTGATGACCGTCTGTGGCAACGGCGGCGACTGGGAGACTCTGGAAACCGCCGGTGTGGCCTCTGCCGATCTGGTGGTGGCGGCCACCGGCTCGGACGAGATCAATATGCTGTGCTGTTATATGGCTCGCCGGTCCGGCGCCGCCAATACGGTGGCCCGGGTACGCAATCCGGAGTATAACGACCGCAGTCTGCAGACGATGAAGCAGTATCTGGATCTGTCGGTGGCGGTCAACCCGGACAAATTGGCGGCGATGGAGCTGTACAATCTCCTGCGGTTGCCGGCGGCGGCCAAGGTGGAGACCTTCTCCGCCCGGAAGTTCGAGATGATCGAACTCAAATTAAAAGCCGAGTCCCCCTTGGCGGGGATGCCTCTGTCCGAGGCCCGCAACCGGTTTAAGGCCAAGTTCCTGATCTGCGTGGTGCAGCGGGAGGGACAGGTGTTTATCCCCGACGGTAATTTTGTGCTTCAGGGCGGGGATAAGATCGGCGTGACCGCCCTGCATACCGAGATGCAGAAACTGATAAAGGCGTTGGGCATTGCGAAAAAGCAGTCCCGTGAAGTGATGCTGTTGGGCGGCAGCCGCATTGCCTATTATCTGGCAAAACGCCTGCTGTCTGCCGGTGTCAACGTCAAGATCATTGACAAAGACCGGACGGTGTGCGAAAACCTGTGCGAGTTGCTCCCCAACGCCACCGTCATCTGCGGCGACGGCGCCCAGCAGGAGGTTCTGCTGGAGGAGGGGCTGGAGAATATGGATGCCTTTGTGTCGCTGACCGGTATGGACGAGCAGAATATCCTGCTGTCCTGTTTTGCGGCCATCCATAATGTGCCCAAGGTCATCACCAAGGTCAGCCGTCCCGAACTGACGGGTCTGGCGCAGAATCTGGGGGTGGACTGTGTGGTCTCTCCCCGGGGCATTGTGGCGGATATGTTGGTGCAGTATGCCCGGGCGCTGGAGAATTCTATGGGCAGCAGCGTGGAGACCCTTTACCGTGTGATGGATGACGGCGCAGAGGCGCTGGTGTTCAGCGTGAAGGATGACCCCCGCCTGGTGCGGATCCCGCTCAAAGACCTGGCGCTCAAGCCCCGGGTGCTGGTGACCGGCATTATGCGGGGCCGTGAGGTGATCATCCCCACCGGCGGCGACACCATTCTGCCGGGGGATAAAGTGGTGGTCATCACCGCCGGCCGCCGGCTGAATGACCTGTCCGACATTTTGAAGTAAAGGAATGTTAACGGTATGAATTATCGGATGATATTCTATATGACCGGACGCCTGCTGCAGTTGGAGGCGGCGGTGCTGTTGCTGCCGGCGGCCATAGCCTTGGGCTATGGCGACGGCGGTCTGTTCGGGCTGTTGCTTGCGGCGGCGGTGGCGCTGGCTCTGGGCACCGGTATGACTTTGTGCCGCCGCCCCAAAAACCAGACCATCTATGCCAAAGAGGGCTTTGTGATCGTGGCGCTGTGCTGGCTTTTGCTGTCGGCGGTGGGGGCGTTGCCCTTTGCCGTGGATGGCGGGATGACCTATGTGGACGCCTTTTTTGAAACGGTCAGCGGTTTCACCACCACCGGCGCCTCGGTGCTGGATCTGTCGGCGGTGTCTTTGGGTCACGGTCTGATGTTCTGGCGCAGTTTCACCCACTGGATCGGCGGTATGGGCGTGCTGGTGCTGATGATGGCGCTGGTTCCCACCGGTTCCGGACGCACCATTCACGTGATGCGGGCCGAGGTGCCGGGCCCCATTGTGGGCAAACTGGTGCCCCGTCTGCGGGACACCGCCAAGATCCTGTATCTGATCTATCTGGTGATGACCGCCATCGAGGTGGTCTGCCTGCTGGTGGCGGGTATGCCGTTGTTTGACAGCCTGCTGTTGTCTTTTGGCACCGCCGGTACCGGCGGTTTTGGGCTGGTGTCCGCCAGTTGCGGGGAGTATACCCCTGCCGTGCAGTGGATACTGACGGTGTTTATGCTGTTGTTCGGCGTGAACTTCAACCTCTATTATCTGTTGCTCATCCGGGCGGTGCGCCCGGTGGTGCTCAACCGGGAGTTGTGGCTGTATGTGGGCATTTTTGCGGCGTCCACCGCCTTGATCACGGTCAATATTCTGCCTTTATACGGCTTTGGCGACGCCCTGCGGCACGCCGCCTTCCAGACCGCCTCCATCGTCACCACCACCGGCTATGCCACGGTGAATTTTGACCTGTGGCCTGGTCTGTCCCGGGGGGTCATTTTCCTGCTGCTGTTTATCGGCGGCTGTGCCGGCTCCACCGCCGGCGGGCTGAAGGTGTCCCGGGTGATGCTGCTGGGCAAGACGGTGGTGCGGGAACTGAAGCGCCTGATCCACCCCCGCTCGGTGTCGGTGGTCAATCTGGAGGGCAAGCGGGTGGAAGAGACCACCGTCCAGTCCACCGCCGCCTATTTCATCCTGTATATGGGGTTGCTGGCTCTGGTGTTTTTGATCCTGAGTTTCGAGTCTTTCTCGCTGGAGACCAACCTGACCGCCGCCGTCACCTGTTTGAACAACGTGGGCCCCGGTCTGGGCGCAGTGGGCCCGGCGGGCAGTTTTGCCGGGTATTCCGATCTGTCGAAAGTGGTGCTGAGCATTACGATGCTGTTGGGTCGTCTGGAGATCTATCCGTTGGTGTTGGCTCTGCTCCCCGGCACCTGGACTAAGGGGTAAAAAAGCGTCCGCTCCGCCGTTCGGCGGGGCGGACGCTTTTTAGATGTTAGACATTAGACGTTAGATGTTAGACAGCCGTGTCCTGACTTTAGAAACATCCATAGGGGATGGGTTTTCCGTCCCGCCCAATCCCGCACCGGCCCGGTCAACGCCGCAGGGAGGGGCATCGCCCATCCGCCGATTCTCACCCACCCCGGCCGCACGCCGGAGACCTTTCAACATTTTGCACGATAATTTTCCTCAAAACGAGGGGATTTTTAGCATCAAAAAAGGGACAATATTCGTTGACACAATATAACTGGTTATGTTATAATAACTTAAAGTTATGGATCTGAAAGAAGGAGGGGTATCTATGAGCAATAAGACCGTACAATCCATTTGCGGGGTGCTGGTAGACACCCCTATTGTTTCTCGTGCGGTGGCTTTGGCGGCTCTGCCCCAGGATCCGGCGCTTTCTTATGCAGTTTTTCCCGGCTTTTGCGATGTGCACGTGCATTTTCGTGAGCCGGGATTTTCTTATAAAGAGACGATGCTCACCGGTGCGGCGGCCGCCGCCAGGGGCGGTTATACCGACGTGTGCACTATGCCGAACCTGAACCCGGTGCCGGACAGCCTCCCCCATCTGCAACAGCAGAGAGACCTGATCCCTCCCGATGGGGTGCGGATACACCCCTATGGCTCCATCACGGTGGGGCAGAGGGGAGAGGTGCTGGCGGATCTGGCTGGGATGGCGCCCTACTGCATTGCGTTTTCCGATGACGGCCGGGGTGTCCAGAGCGAGAGTCTGATGCGCCAGGCGATGGAGGAGGCCAAACGGCTGGGCAAGATGATCGTGGCCCACTGCGAGGACAACAGCCTGCTCCACGGCGGCTACATCCACGCCGGCGTTTATGCCGCCGCCCACGGCCACCGGGGCAT
>CAYSRL010000085.1:0-6000 GCA_964433515.1 uncultured Ruminococcus sp. | reverse complement strand
TCCGGTTCCGGCCCCGGCAACGTGATGGCCACCGGCGCCATCACCATCCCGGCTATGAAGCGTTCCGGCTTCCCTGCCGAGTTGGCTGCCAATATCGAGTCCAACGCCAGTTATATGGGCAATATGATCCCCCCTTCTTCCAACATCGTGGCCGCTATGGGCGCCTATGCCGCCTTTGCCGGCACCGAGATCTCCACCGGTCAGTTCTGGATGGTGCTGTGGGGCATCTCCATTTACTTCATCGCCCAGCGTCTGATTATGGTTTGGGGTTTCTGCAAATATTATAAGGTACAGCCTATGTCCGCCGACGATCTGCCCCCCATCAAGGAGACCTTGAAGGCCGGCTGGACCGGTCTGCTGTTGCCGGTGATCATTCTGACCCCCTTCATCCTGGATGCCGTATTCAAGGACACCTTCTTCACCCAGCAGTTGGGTGCCGCCGGCGCCAAGGCGCTGTCCAGCGCTTGTCTGCTGTTTGTGGGCGGCATCTCCGCTCTGTACGCCGTCCTGGTGGCTAAGGATAAGAGCCAGGTCCGTCCCGACCGCATCGCCAAGATGTTTGCCGAGGGTGTCAAGACCATTGCTCCCGCCATCGGCGTGTGCGTGTTCGGCTATATGCTGGGCGAGTTGTTCTCCGACCTGCAGGTGGGCGAGCAGATGGCTCAGCTCATTGGCGGCTGGAACTTCGGTCAGTTCGGCACCGTGCTGATCATCTGTGCCATCACCTGCTTCCTGGGTATGGTTATCCCCGGTTCTTCTCTGGTGGTCATCTTCGGCACCGTGTTCATTCAGATCTTGTCCGGTGCCGGTTGCGATCCCCTGCTGTCTGCCGCTATGCTGCCCTGCATCTGCGGTGTGATGTGCGGTATCACGCCTCCTCTGGGTCTGGGTATGTATGCCGGTATGACCCTGGCGGAGTCCGACTTTACCAAAACGTTCAAAAACAATCTGTGGTGGGTCGCCGCCCAGTTCATCATGCAGGTAGTGGTCCTGATGGGCTGGCTGCCGATTCTGGGTCTGGGCTGGCCTGCCCTGGGTCTGTAAGGAGGTGCCGACAATGAAAAAGGTTTGTCAGAAAATTGCTTCTGTTCTCAAGGTCGTGTTCGGCTGGGGCGTTATGCTGAGCCTGTTTGCCGGCGGTCTGACCTTCTTCGGCTATCTGGTCGCCATCATCATCGGCGGCGGTGAGGGGGGCATCGGCGCCGAGATCTGCCGTGTCATCTCCAAAGAGATCACCCCCGTCATCACCTATGTGTCCACCTGCTGTGTGCTGTTGGGTCTGCTGACTATGTACCTGTCCGGTGAGCAGGCCCTCACCGTGAAAAAGGAAGAGTCCGCCAAGCACGAGGGCGAGATGTGATCCTCTATCCCATCCAAACCGCCGACCGTCCGGTCGGCGGTTTTTGTTCATTCTATATAAATATGGTAAAAACACTTGATTTTTTGAAAAGGCTGTGCTATACTAACCACAGTAAATACAACGAAGGTAAAGGAGTGGGGCGACCCGCTCCTTTATCGTTGTAAGATAGCCTAACAAATGAGGAGGTATGACCAATGGCAAAACAGAACACCGCACCCGGCGGTATTGCCGGCGCCGTGGCGCCGTTAGTGGAGCCCATCACCGCCGAACTGGAACTGATGCTGTGGGACATCCGCTTTGTCAAAGAAGGAGCCACCTGGATATTGCGGGTGGTCATCGACCGGGAGGACACCCCGGTGTCCATCAACGACTGCGTGGCGGTCTCCCGCAAACTGAGTCCCATCCTGGACGAGGCTGACCCCATCCCCCAGTCCTACTGCCTGGAGGTCACCTCCCCCGGCGCCGACCGGGAACTGACCCGGGATGAGCATTTCGCCTATTACGAGGGTTACCCGGTGACGCTGAAGTTCTATCGCCCGGACGAGAAGGGGCAAAAGGAAGTGTCCGGTCTCCTCATCGACTGGCGGGACGGCATCACCCTCCAGACCGAAGAGGATGAAACCGTCACCTTTGACCCCAAAGCGGTGGCGGCTGTCCACGCCATCGACCAATGGGACGAGTATAACGAAGAATAATGGCCAGAGAGCCTGTGGAGGTAAACAGTTATGACTAACAAGGAAATCGTAGAATTTTTCGAAGCGCTGAAGATGCTGGCTAAAGAAAAAGGCATCGACGTGGAGTATCTGCTGGAGCGTATCCGTGCCGCCATCGTGGTGGCGGTGAAAAAGGACTTCGGCGGGGACGAAACCAACATCATCGTCACGATGAATCCCGAGACCAGCGAGTTCTCGGTGGTGATCCGTAAAGAAGTGGTGGAAGAGGTGGAGAACCCCGACCTGCAGTTGACTCTGGATCAGGCTCTCCAATACACCAAGCGGGCCCGTGTGGGCAAGACCATCGACATCAAACTGGAGCCCAAGCGCTTTGGCCGCATCGCCGCCCAGTCCGCCAAGCACGTGATCCGTCAGGGCATCCGTGAGGCGGAGAAAAACCAGCAGGTGATGGAGTTCCAGCGCCGCAATCAGGAACTGGTGTCGGTTCAGGTGGTCCGGGTGGATCCCCGGTCCGGTGCCGCCACCGTCCAGGTGGGCAAGGGCGAGACCGTCCTGCCCAAATCCGAGCAGATGGAAAGCGACGTGCTCACCGAGGGCAGCCACATCAAGGTTTACGTGGTGGGTGTCAAAGAGACCGAAAAGGGTATGCGTGCCCTGGTGTCCCGCACCCATCCCGGCCTGGTGACCCGCCTGTTTGAAAATGAGGTGCCGGAGATCTTTGACGGCACCGTGGAGATCAAATCCGTGGCCCGTGAGGCGGGCAGCCGCACCAAGATGGCGGTGCTGTCCCACGATGAGAATGTGGACGCCGTCGGCGCCTGCATTGGCCAGCGGGGCATCCGTGTGGCCAACATCGTTGAGGAGTTGGCCGGCGAAAAGATTGACATCGTCGAATACAGCGAGGACCCGGCCACCTTTATCTCCGCCGCTTTGGCTCCCGCCAAGGTGTTGGGCGTCGAGATGGACCCCGAAGGGGCTAAATCCTGCCGTGTGACCGTTCCGGACGCTCAGTTGTCCCTGGCCATCGGCAACAAGGGCCAGAACGCCCGTCTGGCGGTGAAACTCACCGGCTGGAAGATCGATATCCGTCCCGAGAGCGGTTTCTACGGCGAAGACGAGGACGAGGAATAATTTCTGAGCAAATCTCTTGGAGGTGAATGGTATGGCAAAAGAACGAAAGATCCCTCTGCGTAAATGCAGCGGTTGCGGCGAGATGAAACCCAAGACCGAGTTGGTCCGGGTGGTTCGCAGCCCCGAAGGGGAACTGTCGATGGACCTGACCGGACGCAAAGCCGGACGGGGTGCCTATGTGTGCCGGAACATCGACTGTCTGCGCACCGCCCGCAAGGCACGGCGGTTAGAACGCTCTTTTGCCTGCGCCATCCCCGCCGAGATATACGACCGACTGGAAGAGGAGATGATGGAGGGTGAATAACAAACTGTGCGGTCTGCTGGGTATTGCCAAGCGGTCCGGACATATCCTCATCGGCTTTGATGCGGTGCGGGCAGCCCTGCTCGCAAAAAAGACCCGGCTGATTTTGCTGGCGTCTGACTGCTCCCCCAAAACGGAGAAGGAACTGCGCTTTGCCGGCAAGGATACGACCTGCCCCATACTTTCGGTCGAGGAGACCAAAGAGGAATTGGCGGCGGCATTGGGACTGGAAAAACCGGTTGCCGTCACCGCCACCGATGACTCCGGGTTCGCCACCGCTATGATGAAACACTTGAAGGAGGATGTTGCCTTATGATGATTAAATACCGTGTCAGCGACGTAGCCAAGGATTTCGGCGTACAGAGCAAAGAAATCATTGCCGTTCTGGCAGAGCATGATCTGTCCGGTAAAAAGAGCGCTACCGCTCTGGAGGAAAAGGAACTGGACATTATTTTTGAGCACTACACCCAAAAGCACAACACCGACAACCTGGACGCCTATTTTGCCACCGCCGACCAGCGGAAGAAAGAGGAGCCGAAGCAGGAGGCCGTGGTGGTGATGACCGAAGAGGAGCACGCCGCCAAATCCCAGCCCAAGACCCCCCAGACCGTGGCGGGCAAGCCGGTTCCCCAGCAGAAAAAGCAGGCCGGCAAACAACAGCCGGCTCCCCAGGCCAAGGCTCCCCAGGAGCGCCGTACCGTGGACACCCGCAAACCTCAGCAGATGGCGTCCAACAAATACGACGAAAAATTCGATATGATGGCCCAGACCTCTAACCGTGTCCGTGGCGACGGCGGCGCCATCAAAAAGCAGAAGATCAACCAGAAATCCAAACAACAATATAAGAAACCCCGCCGTAAGGAGACCGAGGCCGAGCGTCTGAAGCGCATCGATATGGAGCGCAAGAAGAAGCAGGCCACCATCCAGGTGGGCGAGACCATCACCGTGGGTGAGCTGGCCGCCCGGCTAAAGGCCACCTCCGCCGAGGTCATCAAGAAACTGATGATGCTGGGTATGATGGTTTCGGTCAACCAGGAGATCGACTTTGACACCGCCTATCTGGTGGCAGAAGAATTCCACACCAAGGTGGAAAAAGAAGTGGTGGTCACCATCGAAGAGCGCATCATCGACGACAGCGAGGATGTGGATGACAACCTGCTGCCCCGTGACCCGGTGGTTGTGGTTATGGGTCACGTTGACCACGGTAAGACCTCCATTCTGGACGCCATCCGTAAGACCAGCGTCACCTCCGGCGAGGCGGGCGGCATCACCCAGCACATCGGTGCTTACCGGGTGGATGTAAACGGCCAGTCCATCACCTTCCTGGACACCCCCGGCCACGCGGCCTTTACCTCCATGCGTGCCCGTGGCGCTCAGGTCACCGACATTGCCATTCTGGTGGTGGCGGCGGATGACGGCATTATGCCCCAGACCATCGAGGCCATCAACCACGCCAAGGCCGCCGGCGTGCCCATCATCGTGGCCATCAACAAGATGGATAAGCCCACCGCCAACCCCGACCGGGTGATGCAGCAACTCACCGAGCACGAGATCGTGCCGGAGGAGTGGGGCGGCGACGCCATCTGTGTGCCGGTTTCCGCCCATACCGGTATGGGTATCGGCGACCTGCTGGAAAACGTCCTGCTGGTTGCCGAAATGAAAGAACTTAAGGCCAACCCCGACCGTGCCGCTAAGGGTACGGTCATCGAGGCCCGCTTGGATAAGGGCCGTGGCCCCATCGCCACCGTGCTGGTGCAGAACGGCACCCTCAAGTCCGGCGACATCATCGTGGCCGGTATGTCGGTGGGCCGTGTCCGGGCTATGACCGACGAAAACGGCAAGAAACTGAACGAGGCCGGCCCCTCTGTCCCTGTGGAAATTATGGGTCTGAGCGAGGTGCCGGTGTCCGGCGATATCTTCAACGCCGTTTCCGACGAGCGTCTGGCCCGTGAATTGGTGGAGCAGCGCAAGACCGAGGCCAAGGAAGAGATGTTCAGCAAGTATCAGAAGATCACCCTTGACAACCTGTTCGACCAGATGAACGAAGGCGAGATGAAGGAACTGAAGATCATTGTCAAGGCGGACGTGCAGGGCTCTGTAGAGGCGGTGACCCAGTCTTTGGAGAAACTGTCCAACGAAGAGGTCCGTGTCCGTGTGATCCACGGTGCCGTGGGCGCTGTGTCCGAGAACGATGTGATGCTGGCGGACGCCTCCAATGCCATCATCGTTGGCTTTAATGTCCGTCCCGACCCCCTGGCTCAGGTGGCGGCGGACAACGCCGGCGTGGATATGCGTATGTACCGCATCATCTACGACGCCATCGAGCAGGTGGAGACCGCTATGAAGGGTATGCTGGCGCCCAAGACCCGTGAGGTTCTTCACGGCCGTGCCGAGGTTCGTCAGGTCTACCGCATCACCGGCGTGGGTCTGGTGGCCGGTTGCTATATTCTGGACGGCAAGGTCTACCGCAACGACCTGTTGCGTATCGTCCGTGACGGCATCATCATCGGCGACGATAAGATGATCTCCCTCAA
>CAYSRL010000084.1:0-6023 GCA_964433515.1 uncultured Ruminococcus sp. | reverse complement strand
TGGTAAAGAACAAACTGCGGCTCAGGTTGGTGGCATCCACAATGTTGATGATGGCATCGGGATTCTCGTTCTTCACATAAGCGCGGGTGATGCTCTCCTCCGAGGTGAAGGGGGACATCGAATACGCACCGGGAAGGTCCACAGCAATCAGGGTCTCTTCACCCCCGGCATAGGCCTTTTTGATGGGATTCTCCTTTTTCTCCACCGTAACACCGGCCCAGTTACCAACCTTTTCGTTACGGCCGGTGAGAGCGTTGTACATGGTGGTCTTACCACTATTGGGATTTCCTGCCAGAGCAATTCTCATAGGTTTATTCCTCCTAAAATAAATTACGCAGTTACGAGTTACCCATTGCTAACCGAGGTCTGAAAGAAAGGCGGCAGACCTTTCTGCCGCAATTCGGAGCGCCAAGGCGGTTAAATAACGATCGCCTCAGCCAACAGACGGTCAATATTATAGCGGCCATCCTTAATGGACACGACACAGCCGCCACGTTGATGAGAAACTACCGTTATCGGCTCGCCGCTGTAACATCCGAGAGAGAACAAAAAAGCATCCAACTCTTCATCATCGGTCTCGATGGCACGGATGATGTATTCTTGTCCCTCTTGTGCATCCAGCAGAGTCATTATCTCATCTCCTTACTAACAGTCGGTTAGCGTTCGCTAACTGCATACATTATACTCCTTTTCCAGAGTTTGTCAAGTGCTTTTTGTTAAAAATTTAATTAATTTCAGAAAACAGAAAAAACCGCCAATAAAGGCGGTTTAATACTGTGTTATTCCAACATTTTTAAGAAGGCAGCCTCGTCAATAACCGGAATCCCCAACTGTTGGGCTTTGGTCAGTTTACTGCCGGCATCCTCGCCCGCCAGCACATACCCGGTCTTTTTGGACACACTGCCGGCGGTCTTTCCACCGTATCGTTCCACAAGGGCTGCCGCCTCACTCCGTTTCATCGTCGGCAATGTGCCGGTCAAGACAAAGGTGATTCCTGCAAACCGCTCGTCCACCCGGCTGACCTGAGCGGTCATATTCACACCGGCATCCGCCAATTTCTGCACCAACACCCGGGAGGGTTCCAGCGTAAAGAAGGACACCACGCTCTGGGCCATCACCTCACCAAATCCGTCGATCCCGGCGATCTCCTCCAGAGAGGCGTTCATCACCGCCTCCATCGTGCCAAAACGCCGAGCTAACAGTTTGGCGGCCTTTTCTCCGATGTGACGGATGCCCAGACCGTAGATCACCCGGTACAGGTCATTGGATTTGGAATTCTCCACCGCCTTAAGGATATTCTCGGCAGATTTCTGTTGAAATCCCTCCAAGGCGCAAATAGCCTCTATAGTTAAGGAATACAAGTCATAGGCGTAGGTGATGCGGTTTTCCTGTACCAGTTTTTCCAGCACCGCCGGGCCCAGTCCGTCCATATCCATAGCATCCTTGGAGGTGAAATGGATCAGATTACGGAGCCTTTGCGCCGGACAGGAGGGATTCACACACCGCAGGTCTGCCTCATCCTCCTCCCGGATCACGGCCTCACCGCAAGAGGGGCACACCGTAGGCAACCGATAGGGCTGTGTGCCGGTATGCCTTGCCACCCGCACCACCTCGGGGATAATGTCCCCCGCCTTACGCATCACGACGGTATCGCCTATGGCCAACTGCTTTTCGTCGATAAAATTCTGGTTGTGCAACGTGGCTCGGCTGACGGTGGTTCCGGCCAAGATCACCGGGTCAAACACACCGGTGGGGGTCAGCACGCCGGTACGTCCCACATTGACCTCCACGTCCCGGAGCACCGTTTCCTTTTCTTCCGGCGGATATTTATAGGCCAACGCCCATTTCGGGAACTTACTGGTGTTTCCCAGCGCCTCCCTATCTGTAAAGTCATCCACCTTTACAACTGCGCCGTCAATATCAAAGGGTAAATCCCGGCGCTTTTCGCCGATCTCCCGGATGAATTGACCGATTTCATCGGCGCTGTCGGTGACCCGATAGAAGGGCACCACCGGAAAGCCAAGCGCTTTCATCCGCTCCAGGGACTGAGCGTGGGAAGAAACCGTTTCCCCTTCGATCAACTGCATATTAAATATAAAGATGGAAAGATTTCGCTTGGCAACCACCGACGAATCCTTTTGCCGCAACGTACCGGCCGCCGAATTCCGGGGGTTTTTAAATAATTTCCCGCCAACTTCTTCCTGCTCCCGGACCAGGGCGGCAAAACTCTCCCGGGACATATATACCTCACCCCGGACGATCAGCCGTTTCACCGGTTCGCTAAGAGTTTTCGGAATATCCGCAATTTCCAACAGGTTGGCGGACACGTCCTCACCGGTGTTGCCATCCCCTCGGGTGGCACCACGATAGAATTTTCCGTTCCGGTATTCGATGGCCACCGAGAGACCGTCTATCTTCGGTTCCACCACATAGCGGGGTGTGTCCACCGAATCCCGCACCCGGCGGTCAAAGGCGTATACCTCCTCTTCGGAGAACACATCCTGCAAACTGCCCAAAGGCACCTCGTGAGTGACCGGAGAAAACAGTTTGGATACCTGTCCGTGCACACGCTGGGTATAGGAATCCGGTGTAATCAAATGGGGATATTGCGCCTCCAGTTGTTTCAGTTCCCGGGTCAGCGCATCAAACTCATCGTCCTCGATCTCCGGAGCATCCTCGTCATAATAGCGACGGCTGTGATAGTCGATGATCTCCCGCAATTCCTCTATGCGGCGGGCCGCCAACTCCTCTGTCAAGGGACTCCCTCCTTCCTTCTTTTGTCACTGGGCCGGTACCGTTTCCTCTTCCGGCTGTTCCGCTTTCGGCAGAATCTCGTTGAGTTTCTTTTTGATCTCCACGCCCTCGTATTTCAGACGGTATTGCACACGTCCGGCATACTTCTTTTCGCACCGGCGGCAGAAAAACTCGGCGCAGAAAGCCCGGCTACGGAACCGCCAGTTACCTTTCCGCTTCATATTCTGTCCGCATTCCGGGCAATTAAAACAGAGTTCGCTCCGTTTTACAAGCGGGTCGTCCAAGTCTTTGATGATCACCGTTTTAAAGGTGATCCGTTTATAAAACTCTTTATCCACAGGCAAGATCGCCTCTGCAAAGGTGTCCTTCTCGTACACCTTTTGCAGAATAGCGGCGGTCAGTTTGCTGTCGTCCAGCGCCCGATGGAGGGACATATCGTCCTCCGGGATACCCAGCATCTCACCGGCACGGGCAAGTCCCAACTGCTGAGAAGTGTCCACTCCCATCCTTTGCTGAGCATACACCTGAAAATCCATATAATTCTTCAAAAACGGGATCTCTTGCCGGCCGGTAAAGAACCGGCAATTTTCCATCAGCACCAACAGATCGGTGGTGCTCCAGGTCAGCACCGTGGCAGGCTCCTTCCCCATCCAGCGGGATAACTGGCGCAGCATCCCCATAAAGGTGGTGCCATCCTCCAGTTCTTCCGCCGTGATGTTGGTCAGGTCGGTGACGATGTTGGACAGTTTTTTGCTGACCACAGGCTTGATGGCGGCACGGAACTCATCCAGCACCCGCATCTGCTCGTCCACCTTAACGGCGCCCACCTCAATGATCTCGTTAAAATAGCCGTGAGCCTTTTTGGACCAGCTTCCGTTCCATTCCAGATCAATGACGATATAATTCATCGTATCACACCATACCGCCCATCTGCTGACCGCCCAACAGGTGGAAATGCAGATGCTGTACCGACTGGCAGGCCTCAGGACCGTTGTTGGACACCACCCGATAATCGGTGAGCCCCAACTCCTTTGCCACCTGAGGGATCACGCTGAAAACGTGCGCTACCACCGCCGCATTATCGGCGGTGATATCCCGCACACCCGCCAGATGGGTCTTGGGGATGAACAACACGTGCACCGGCGTTGCCGGGGCAATATCGTGAAAAGCCAGAATTTTGTCGTCCTCATAGACTTTATTCGAGGGGATCTCCCCTGCTGCAATTTTACAGAACAAGCAATCCATAATCAGACTCCTCTCAATGATTCAGCATACCAGCCACGGTGTCCGCCACAGCCGCCACCACATCGTCGGCCTTGGACACATCCTTGCCGCCCGCCATGGCGGAGTCGGGACGGCCGCCGCCCTTACCGTCGCAGACGGCGGCGATGGTGCGGACAATGTTGCCGGAGTGGGCGCCCTTGGCCACGGCACCGGCGGTGGCGGTGGCCAGAATGCTCACCTTATCCTCGGTGGTGGTAACCAGCACCACGATACCCTCGCCGATCTTATCCCGGAGTTGATCGCCCAACTCACGCAGACCGCCGGCATCCAGACCGGGCACCCGGGTGGCCAGCACTTTGACGCCCTTGATCTCCTGCACCTGGCTCATCACATCGCCCAAAGAACTCTGGGCCAGTTTGTTTTTCAGCGACTCATTCTCAGCAGACAGGCTCTTCACCTGAGCGGTCAGCGCTGCGATCTTATCCTCGATCTCGCTGTCCTTGGCTTTCAGCAACCCGGCAATGGTGCCCATACGCTTCTCCAGAGAAGCGTAATAGGCCAGCACATTCTCACCGGTGATCGCTTCGATACGGCGGACACCGGCGGCAATACCGCTCTCGCTGACGATCTTAAAGGTGGTGATGACGCCGGTGTGGGGTACGTGGGTGCCGCCGCACAGTTCCTTGGAAAAATCGCCCATAGTGACCACACGGACGGTGTCGCCGTATTTCTCACCGAACAACGCCATAGCGCCGGACTTTTTGGCCTCCTCCACCGTCATTTCGGCGGTAACGACCGGCAGGTCGGCGGCAATCTGCTCATTTACCAGAGCCTCCACCTTAGCCATCTCTTCCGCCGTCATCGCCTGGAAATGGGCAAAGTCAAAGCGCAGACGGGTGGGGGTCACCAAAGAGCCTTTCTGTTCTACGTGCTCACCCAGCACCGTGCGCAGAGCCTTCTGCAACAGGTGGGTGGCGGAGTGGTTTTTACAGGTCAACTGCCGGGAAGTGCTCTCCACAGACAGTTCCACCGGTTCGTTGACCGAAAGCATACCCTCAACCACCTGACCCACGTGGCCGACCTTACCGCCACGGAGTTTGATGGTCTCGGACACGGCAAACTTGCCGTTCTTACCGATGATCAAACCGGAGTCGCCCTCCTGGCCGCCCATAGTGGCATAGAAAGGCGTCACCTCGGTAAACACCGTACCGGACTGACCCTCCACCAAACTGTCAACCAGTTCGGTCTCACCTGCCAGCACCAACACTTTGGAATCGGCGGTCAAACTCTCATAACCAACAAATGCCGAGGTGATGGAAGCATCGATCTGGTCATACACGGTGGCGTCGGCGCCCATATAGTTGGTGACCTCACGGGAGGTACGGGCACGGGTACGCTGCTCTTCCATCTCAGCCTTAAAGCCGTCCTCGTCGATGGTATACCCCTTCTCGGTGAGGATCTCACGGGTCAGGTCCACCGGGAAGCCGTAGGTATCATACAATTTAAAGACCGAGGCGCCATCCAGCACATTCTTACCGGACCGGTGCATCTCCTCCTCCATATCGGCGAGGATGCGCAGACCCTGGTCGATGGTCTTGTTGAACTGGGTCTCCTCGTTGGACAGCACCTTGAAGATAAACTCTTTCTTCTCGTCCAGTTCGGGATAGCCATCCTTAGACCCCTCGATGACGGTATGGCTCAAACTAGCCAAGAACTGACCGTCAATGCCCAGCAAACGGCCGTGGCGGGCGGCACGGCGAATCAAACGGCGCAGCACATAGCCACGGCCCTCATTGGTGGGCATAATGCCGTCGGAGATCATAAAGGTGGCAGAACGAATATGGTCGGTGATCAGACGGATCGACACGTCGTTCTGCGCATCCTCTTTATAGGTCTTACCCGCCAGGTCACACACGTGCTGACGCAGAGCGTGGAGGGTATCCACATCAAAGATGGAATCCACATCCTGCACCACCACAGCCAAGCGCTCCAGACCCATACCGGTGTCGATGTTCTTCTTCTCCAGGGTGGTGTAGTTGCCATTG
>CAYSRL010000083.1:0-6209 GCA_964433515.1 uncultured Ruminococcus sp. | reverse complement strand
GCAGTTCCTGCGGTCAGAAATGCAGTGAGCAGGATCTCCACGCTAAACTGAACCAGTACTCCACCATCAAAAAAGTGGTGGCGGTGTCCAGCGGCAAGGGCGGTGTGGGCAAATCCTCGGTGACCGCTATGCTGGCGGTGATGATGGCCCGCCGTGGGTATAAAGTGGGTGTGCTGGATGCGGACATTACCGGCCCCTCTATCCCCAAGGCTTTTGGTGTCACCCGCCGGGCGATGGCCAACGAATTGGGCATTATCCCCGAAGAGACCCATATGAACATCAAGGTGATGTCCATCAACCTGCTGTTGGAGGATTCCAGTCAGCCGGTGGTGTGGCGTGGCCCGGTGGTGGCGGGTGCGGTCACCCAGTTCTGGACCGACGTGGTGTGGGGCGAACTGGACGTGCTGTTCATCGATATGCCCCCCGGAACCGGCGATGTGCCGTTGACCGTGTACCAGAGCATTCCTCTGGATGGCAACGTGATCGTCACCACCCCCCAGTCTTTGGTGCAGATGGTGGTGGGCAAGGCGCATAAGATGGCGGATATGCTGAATGTCCCGGTGCTGGGCTTTGTGGAGAATATGAGCAGTGTCAAGTGCCCCGACTGCGGCAAGGTGATCCCCTTGTTTGGTGACGGACAAGGCCTGGAAAAGGCCGCCGCCGAACTGGGTCTGCCGGTGCTGGCGAAACTGCCGATGGATGCCGCCATCGCCGCTTTGTGCGACAGCGGCGAGATCGAGCGGGTGGTGTGCGACGAGTTATCCCCCGCTGTGGATGCGGTGGAAAATCTGCTGAAATGAAGACCGTAGGGGAGGGCCTCTGTGCCCTCCCGCAAAAGAAGCCGAGGCGAACCGCCTCGGCTTCTTTTGTTACCACAATTTAAAATTATGTTCCTTCACAAAATCCTTGAGGAAGAAGATGTAGAACAGCACCAGACCCACCGCCAACAGGGTGAGGGCACCTACCAGTACGTAGTGCCACCATTTCAACTTGAGATCGGGTTTCTCCGGCAGCATCCGCAACCGGTACAGGGCAGGGGACAGCGCCCCCAACACCACCGCAATCAAAATGGCCTCGATGGGGAACATCACCAGATTTTTTACGATGCGGGTCAGGTTGATGAGGTTATAGGCCTCCGCCTTTTCTACACCGAAAAACACCAGATAATACCACTTCATGATCACCGAGGTCAGCACCACGTTGCTCACCATATTCACGGCGAATTTGGCGCCCATAGCCCGCCCCACCGTCAGCCGCCGCTTCCAGAACAGCAGGCCGAAAATAAAGGAACTGCTCATATCCACCAGCATAAAGGGCAGGAAATAGGGGCCGTCCGGATGAAGCAGATACCCCAGCGGGTCGCTGACGATGGCGCCGACAACGCCCACCACCGGCCCGTATACCATAGCCCCAACCGAATTGAAGATGCCCGCCACATTGATGTTCAGACCCGGCGCCAACGGGATCTCCAGCATTTTGCACACCGCCCGCAGGGCGACGATCATCGCCGCCAGAGCCAGCATACGGGTGTTTTTGAGATTGCCGGCGGCCTCTTTCCAATAGGCGGCGGAGAATAGGGGCGGGTTGACCAGGGGGGACTTGTTTTCAGACATAAAAATAACCTCCTTTTCTGTACAGAATTGCCCGGGGCAGAATACAGAAAAAAGAGGTCTTTTCTCGGTATGTGACAGCGGGATGCAACCCACAAACCGCAAGGAGCGGACTCCTTTTCGTCCGGCTGACAACTCCCCGTTCAGCCGACACTTCACGCTTGTGAGCTTACTCTGTATCTTGTGGAGTATTGTAGCACATCAGGAAAAGTTTGTAAAGAGGAAAATGGAAAGGCTTGTCGCCGGCGGCGACAAGCCCTTTTCATCCTTTACTGAAAACTCAGATCCAACAATCCCCGGGCATCCTCCCAGCGTCCGTTTTCGTCGTCGGCACCCAGCACCACGGCGATGGTGGTGCGGCCGTCCCGGGTGGCGCTGGCCGCCAGACAATAGCCGGCCTCGTCGGTGGTGCCGGTCTTCAGTCCGGTGGCCCCTTCATAATAATACCGGGACTCTTTATCCAGCAACAGATTGCTGTTTTTCCAGGAGATCTGCCGCCCGGACACCAGGGTGGTGTCCACCTCGTCGGTGGCCAGCACCGGGGCGATCACCGGATCCTCCAGCGAGGCGATGCAGATCTTCAGCATATCCTCGGCGGTGGTCAGGTGTTTGTCGTCGTGATAGCCATCCGGGTTGACAAAGTTTGTGTTTTTGCACCCCAGATCCTTCGCCATCCGGTTCATCTCTTCGCAGAATTCCTTGACGGCGGCGGTTTTGTCCATATCCGGGTCGTTGGCGATCAGCCGCCCCACCTGCACGGCGGTGACATAGGCGGCGTCGTTGCCGGATTTCATTAACAGCGCCTGCAACATCTGGGTCAGGTTCAGTTGGTTGCCGGACCACAGATCCGCCACGCTGGAACCGGGGAGCACCAGACTCAGTTCGTCCCCCACGGTAAACACATAATCCTCGGGGGTGTGCTTGACCGCCACCAGAGCGGTCATCAGTTTGGTGAGGCTGGCGGGTGCGCATTTTTCGTCGGAATTTTTGCTGTATAGGGTCTCGCCGGCGGTGACGTCGTAGAGGATCACCTGCCCGGAGAAGGTGTTGCGGTCGATAAACTCTTGGGGGAGCGTCTGCCGGGGTGCGGTGGTGGTGGCGGCGGTGCCCTCCGGATCCTCCGGGGATTCCGGTGCGGACGCCCACAGGGTCTTATACAGTATACCGCCCACCAGCCCGGCTATCAGCAGGCAGATCACGATAACCGCCACGACAGCGGGTTTGCGTTTTCTCTTTTTGCGGAAGATGGTTTTCGCCATACATCACGCCGTCCTTTCGACTGAATTCCTCTCTATCTTACACTATTGCCGGTGAAAAAGCAATACTATTTTACCTTGGCGCCGGTATAATAATATTCCAGGATCTCCTTATAGGTATACCCTTGTTTCGCCAGATAATCCGCACCGTGCTGGCTCATACCCACCCCGTGACCGTAGCCGCACACGGTAAAGGTGAAGGTGCCGTCGGCATAGGTGACGGCATAGGCGGCGGACCGCAGACCGAACAGTTTTCGGATCTGGGTGCCGGGCAGAGAGGTGTCCCCCACCGCTTGGCTGTGGACGGTGCCCGCCTCCGACAGGGTGGCTTTTCCAAACCATTCCTCCGGATCCTCCGATAGGGTAATGGCCGGTTCGACACCCGCCAGAATTTCCCGCACCTGGTCGGCGGTGAAGGTGCCGGTGGACTGATAGCCGGTGGCGGTGCGGTCCCCGGGGCTGGCCACCGTCTGGAGATAGGGAACCTCAGCGCCCCAAACCTCTTCGGCGGATTCGGTCTGGCCGTTGCTGACAGCGTGGAAACAGGCGTCAATGAGTTCTCCGTTATAGGTGACGGTCTCACCCCACACGGCGTCCACCGCATCGGCGATCTTTTGATAGTAGGTGTCATAGTCTTCGCCCCACCGTTCCCGGAGTTTTTCTTCGGTATAGTTTTGGGGGAACGCCTCGTTGGGGGTGACGAAATCCGCCCCTTTCAGGTCCGGATCCGGATTCTCCTCTTGGGCAAGCCGCCGCCGGTGATAATAGGTATAGGCCGCCACCGCCTGGGCTTTCAGCGCCTCGGTGTGATAACTGGCGGGCATCTCCATCGCCAGGGTGCGGATGAGAAACTCCCGGTCCGGCAGGCTCACCACCTCATCCCCGCACAGCATCCGGAACGCCGCCTGCTCCGTATCCTCCGTGTCTTCGGTGGCGGCCGTGGTGGTGGCGGTCGTGGCGGTTGGGGCGGTCGTGGTGTTTTCTGCCGTATATCCGGACAGAGCCGGCATCGGTATGAGCAACAGAACAAGCGCCAGTAACAGCAGTAACAGACCGTAACCTTTCATAGAGATCATCCTTTCGGTTTGTCTTGACTTTGGGACAAAAAAGGGGTATAGTAAAGACAAATGTGTTGGGTTTGTCCCAAGGCAACTATATGCTGGGCAGAATGGATTTATACCCGGCGCAGAAAGGCGGAAAATGTAATGACCCAGAGAACGCAGGTGTTTAAGAACATACTCAGCGGCGTGATGCTGCTTTTGACCGGTATAGGTACGGCGGCGGTTCTGGCAATCCGGATTTGGCTGACCCCCTCTGTCCGGGATTGGGAGACCGGCTTATTTTCCCCCAATTATCTGGCGATCGGCGTGATGCTGTTGTGTCTGGCGGCGCTGTTGGTGATGGGTCGTTTGTGCGGCCCCGACCGTCGGGAGATCGCCGGTCGCCCGGCGATGGCGTTGGGCATTGTGCTGCTGATGGCGGGTGCGACGCTTGCTATCTATGAGGCGGTGAATCTCTGGGGCGCTTTGTCGGATCTGTTCAGTGCGGTGGACGCCCTGGCGGCGATACCCGGCTCGGTGAGTTTGTTCTCTCCCATTCTGCAGGTGGTACAGAGCCTGGTGGGTGTTGCCAGCGGCGGCACCTTGATCTTGCTGTGTATGCGTCTGTTCTCCGAGGGGGCGACCCGCCGTGGTATTGCCCAGTGGAGCGCCCTGTTGCCGGTGGTGTGGATGTGGCTGCGGCTGCTTACCTATGAAATGTCTTATGCCAGTATGATCCGTCTGGAAGATAGTTTCTTCGGCTTTGTGATGCTGCTTCTGGAGATGTGGTTTTTGTTCAAACTGGCTCGCTATGTGGCGGGCGTGGGCCGGGTGTCGATGGGCAGTCTGCTGGGCTGTTCCCTGAGCACCGCCTTGTTTGCGCTGACGGCTCCGGCGGTGCGGCTGTGTATGTATCTGTTGCAGGATTTTTCCTCTTATGAGGCATCTCTGGCAACAGCAGAGGATTTTGCGATCGGCTGTCTGGCGGCGGCAGTGGCGCTGACGCTGGCACTCAGTTTGGATCCGGTTCAGGAATCCGCACCGTCCGAAGTGGACGCTGAGGCGGCTGCCGAGTTTGCTTCTTCGGAGGCATACATCGTGGCGGATCTGTTGACCGCCTCCTCTGACGAAGAAGGCGAATCCGATTCCGACGAGGATTCCAGCGCCGAATAGATCCCGGCATAAAACAGGCTCCACACCGGGGATAGGGTGTCTTGCAACAACTCCTCTTCGGTGGGACAGCCGTATAGCCGGACATCGGCGGGCGGTTCACAGGCCGGCCCGCAGGTGAATACAACGGTACTATCGCTATGCACCAGACTGCCATCGTGCAGTCTGGTGCATTCTTTTATTAGAGCGGCGGTCTCTGCATCCAGAAAAGGGGCTGCGGCGGTAACCGCCACCACCAGCCCGCCGCTTTGCTCCTGCAGACGGACCCACACCGGTTGCCGGGGTGCCGCCCGGCAGGCCGCCGTCACCAAAGCCGTGGCAGACACCGCCAATATCCGGGGGTGGAACAGGGCGCCTTTGCCAATAACGGTGGAATGGGCCGGGAACAGAAACAACGGTTGCCCCAGCCGGGCCCCCAACCGTTGGGCGGCGCACAAAAGCGCCTGTATGAGCGGCGCCGGGTTCCCCCATACCAGGGGGCGGGCGCACCCGGCGTTGCGCAGAATATCGTCGCATTCCAGCCGTCCCAGTTGCCGGAGTTTTTGGCGGTATTCCTGGCGCATGGCGGGGGTCTGCTCCTCCAGCGGCGGCGCAGACAGAAAATAGGCCGCCAGTTGTTCTCTTTGGGCGCCCTCGGTGGGGGAGGGATGGTTTTTCTGATGGGCCATAAGGACCTCCTTTTTATGGATAATTCCTAGTGTTGCGGACAGAAAATCGTGGACTTTGTATAAATCACCAAAATTAGTTAAAAATTAAACAAACTCAAAACAAATACTTGCATTTTGCAACGGTTTGCGGTACAATGTTTTCAGACTGCGGTATCATAAATGCAGACTAAATTATTTGGAGGTATTTTATCATGGCTGTTAAAGTTGCAATCAATGGTTTTGGCCGTATCGGCCGTCTGGCTTTCCGTCAGATGTTTGGCGCTGAGGGCTTTGAAGTCGTCGCTATCAACGACCTGACCTCTCCCAAGATGCTGGCTCACCTGCTGAAGTACGACACCACTCAGGGTGCCTACGCAGCTCCCTTCGGCGCTCACACCGTCGAGGCTGGCGAGGACAACATCGTTGTCGATGGCAAGAAGATCACCATCTACGCAAAGGCTAACGCTGCTGAGCTGCCCTGGGGCG
>CAYSRL010000082.1:0-6289 GCA_964433515.1 uncultured Ruminococcus sp. | reverse complement strand
TCAACCGAGCCGACTGGGGACAGCCCCACGAGGATATCGTTAACACGGATCTGCCGCTGTTGGTGACGTCGGTGGGTCAGTATCGTCTTTATTCCGTTCCTCATGTGCACACGGAGCGTCCGGAGGGACGAGGGGATTATCAACTGATCTATATTGCCGCCGGATGCGGCTATTTTGCCCTGAACGGACGGGTGCACACCCTCCCCCAGGGAACCGCCGTGTTGTACCGGCCGGGTGTGTGCCAGGATTACAATTTTCGTGCATCCGACAAGGCCTGGTATTTCTGGTGCCATTTCACCGGCGGCGAGGTGGAGGCGTTGCTGGACGACTGCCGCATCCCCAAGGCGGCAACCGTATTCCCGGTGGGTACCTCTTCGGATTTTCAGTGGCTGTTTTTCCAGATGATCCGGGAGTTGCAGATGAAGCGGGAGCGTTATGACACCATTCTGAATATGAGTTTGCAACACCTCCTGTTGCTCATCGGCCGTCAGCAAACCGAAGGAAAAGACGGAACCAACAAGATGTTGGGTGAGATCGAAAATGCCGTCCGCTTTTTTAATAAAAACTTTTTCTTGAATATTGAGATCAAGCAATACGCCGAACAGCACCTGATGTCCCCCTATTGGTTCTCCCAGAATTTCAAGAAGGTCACCGGCTGTTCCCCGGCCCAGTATCTCATCTCCCTGCGGCTGGCCCATGCGATGAATCTGCTGGATAACACCGACGACACCGTGGCGCAGGTTGCGACCGCAGTGGGATATGAAAACACCCAGTATTTTCATCGGTTGTTCCGTAAACATACCGGTATGACCCCCAACGAGTATAAGCAGAGAAAACGATGATAAAGGTTGTTGCAGAGGGTTTTGCTGTGGTTCGGTCACCAAGACCGGATAGCGCAAAAAAAGAAAACACCACCGGATGGTGGTGTTTTCTTTTTGGTGGGCGCAAATGGAATCGAACCGCTCTTGCAAGAATGAAAATCTTGTGTCCTAACCGATAGAACCGGGGGTATTCCCACGTCTAAAGAGGCCCTGCAACCACGGTTGCAGGGCCTTGCTTATGAAGAAAAACTATGCAGGGATATTATCCGTCATATTTCTCGTCAGAGGTGGCGGTCACCACACGATAGGACTCATACACGGTGGTGTCGGGCTCCATAATGTCGCCCTTAGCGGTGTTCTCGGCGCCGGCACTCTTCAGATTGTGGATGCCGCTGGCATCGTAACGGCCGATGACGACCGACCCATCCTTTTGAATACGGAACACCGACATGGTCAGGGTGCCGTCGGCACCGTTTTCGGTGTTGCCGTAGTAGCCGATATAGCCGGCGGTCATATAGGTAAAGTTCAGGGTCACCTCAGTAGGCACCAGATAGTTGGTATAATCCGGCACCAGCATGGTGTCGCCCTTCTTCAGGTACACGGAACCGCCGCCGATGTAGTTGTCGTAGCCGCTGGAATGGTTGTGGCCGTATAGGAAGATGATGTTCAGCCCTTGCTCGCCGGCCTCGTTAAGAACCTCCACGATAGGCATAGCGGTACGGGCGTTCTGGCCGGTCACGGTGCGCATAGAGAAGTTCAGCGGCACGTGACACAACACGAAGATAGGTTTATTGCCCCAGTCGGAAGCAATCTTCTCATCAAAGTAAGCGTCCAGCTCCTTGGCCACCATCTCGCCGCCCATACCCAGGTCGGTGTAGTTATCCTCGTTGATGATGTACAGGCCGTAGGGGGCGCCAAAGGGGTCGTGGGCGCCGTGGGCGGTCATACCGATGGTGGTGTCGGGGTCATGGTTGCCCTGAGAATAGACCTTGTTGTTGTACACAACATTAGAGATCTCGGCATCCAGACCCGCCAGACCGGCAGAGGTCTCGGGCTCGGTGGTACCGGTGGAATAGTCACCGCCGGACAGGAATCCATCGAACAAACCATAGCCGGCATCCGCCATAGCGCCCAAGATGTTCCGCACAGTCTCACGGCCGGCCTCCACGTCGGCGTTCAGGGGCTGGAAGTCGGAGGCAGCCAACAGGATAACCTCGGACAGGTCGGACACCTCGTAAGGTGCATAGATGGCGTGAGCCACCGAGCGAGCCATATCGTAATAGACGTCGGTCACCTCGGCGGGGTAGTAGGTGATCAAATCAAGGCTGTCACCGGTCACCACGGCATACCAGGTCATAGCGGACAGGTAGTCTTCCACAAAAGTGCTCTCCTCCACGCCGATGCCCAGCAGATTCTCCAGGGCGGTGGCGGTGGGAATGACGTCCTCGACACCCGACAGGGTGACAGCGTCCAGGGTCTCCTCGTTATCCCAATACAGAGCCGCACCGGTGACGGCATCCACCTCGTTGATGAAAGCCTGCAGGTCGCTGACAGCGGCACCCTCGGCGGACTGGACGATCACGTAATCCCAGTCGTTTGCCAGAATCTCGGCAGCGGACACGCCCTCGGCGGTCTCCCAGACGCCGTATTGATACTGCTCATAGGTGTAGCCGGAATCGAAGTCCAGGCTGCCGTCGTTATACAGGTTGCCCAGCACCACGCTGTCGTAATCGGCGCTCTCCAGAATGGCAGACAGGTGGTCGTTGGCGCCGTCGTCCTCGTTGCCGATGGACAGAATACTCACCGCCTTGTGCTCGCCAGCGATGCCGTCGTAGTTGGCGTGGGTCAGAGCACCGTATACCACAACCTCCTCACCGTTTACGTCATAGACGTAGTAGGGGCGGGCGTAAATCTCAGTGGCGGTGGCATGGTCGGGAACGTTGATGATACGCACCGCATAGCTCATAGAGTTGTCCTCCAGGCCAATGAGGTACAGAGCATTCACGTCCAGCACAGTGGTGCCGTTGACGCTGTTCAGGGTAAAGTCGGCATAACTCTCACCCACGGTGGCATTGTTGGTCACCACCGCACCGGCACGAATCAAGGCAGCCGTCTCCTGACGGTTCTTGTACAGATCCACAGCGCCGGTGCCGGACACGTACTGATTGCGTTTGGTGACCTGTACGCCCTCAGCCTCCAGGTGGAAGCGGAAAGCCAAACCACGGTTATCCTCTGCCACGTCACGGACGCTGACACCGGAGTTCTGGGTCAGTTTGTTACGCACGTTCTCCTCACCGTTTACGTTCACGATGGAGATGTTATCGATATACATCTCGTCGGCGGTGGAGTTGCCGCTGCCACAGAAGTTGAGGGTGACCTTGGTGCCATAGCCCACGTCAAAGGTCTTCTCAAACAGGAGCCAGTCAGTGCCGTTAGAGGTGCTGATAAACTGGCTGGTGATCTTGCTGCTGTCGGCGGCATCCAGAATCTGGACGTTGATGCCGTTAGAGATGGGCTTATACCAGAAACTCAGCTTATAGGTATTGCCCATATCCACTTCGAAAGTTTGGTTCAGGGTTCCTCCCCAGCCGGTGCCCTTCATAATCACGCCGACGGAGCCTTCATAGGCCGCCTTGTTGGACAGAGCAGTCTGCTGGTGGGTGGTCCAGCCGACGGTAGAGCCGGCCTCAAAGTCGCCGTTGAACAGATAACCGTCGGTGGTCTGCTCCTTAATCGCCACCACAAATATATCGTCGGCATACACCTTCTCAGCGGTGCCGTTACCGCCGCCGCAGAAGTTGATGCGGGTAGTGGTGCCGGTGGCGGTGAAGTTCAGTTTAACCAGATTCCAGCCGGTCTTGCTATACCAGGTGGCGTTCAGTTTGGTGCTGGTGGCCTGGTCGAGAATTTGAATGTTCACACCGGACTGGGCGGTCTTAAAATAACCGTAGAAGTAATAATGCTCACCGACCACGGTGGCAAAATCCTGATAACCCATGGCGCCCCAGCCGCCGTTGCCCTGGAGATACAGACCATAGTCGCCACTGTTGGCGGCGGTCTCCTCGATGGTGGTGCTCTGCAGCACGTTCCAGCCGGAGGACTTGCCGGTTTCCAGATCGCCGTTGTAAATATAACCGTCGAAGGAGGGGTCCTTTAGTTCGGCGACGGTGATGTCGTCCAGGATGATGGTGCCGGCGCTGGCGGCCTCAGAGGTGAACTTCAGCAGCATCTGAGTGTTTTCGCCGGAATTGTATACGCAGACGTTCTGCACCCATTCGCCGGAGGTTTCATTCATCCAATTCTGACCGGACAGGCGCTCAAAATTGGCCCAAGGGGACACAGCCTGGCACACGATCAGGTTGAAAGCGCCGGTGCCGGACACACGCTTGGACCACCAAGAAACCTCGTACTGGGTGTTTGGTTTCACGCCGATGGTGCGCACCGCCGCCTCACCCCACTGAGAGGGGTCGGACAACTGCAGGGCATAACTGCCGCCATGGGCATCGGTGACGATGGTGGCGGTGCCGCTGTTACAGGACCAGCCGGTCTTGTCACCGGTCTCAAAGTCGCCGTTCTCCATCAGCGGAGCTTTGATGACCACAATGTCATCCACATACACGGTCTCGGCCACGCCGTTACCGCCGCCGCAGAAGTTTAAGAAAATGGCGTTGGTGGTGGGGGTAACCGTCCAGGTCTTATAGGTCCACTCGGTGGCGGTGAACCAATCGCTGCCCAGTTTGGTGCCGTTGGCGTCGCCGTCCTTAATCTGAATATTGGCACCGTTCTGCACGGTCTTGACCCACATAGACACCTTATAACTGTTGCCGGCCTCCACCGCCACAGTCTGGTTGAGCATACCGCCCCAATCGCCGCTACCGACCAGCTTCGCACCGTAATAACCGGTGTAAGCGGCATCGGCAGAGATAGCGGTGGACTGGTGCTTCTCCCAGCCAGAAGCGTCACCGGTCTCAAAGTTGCCGTTCTGCACCAGATTATCCTTCACCACGGGGGCGGGATTCTCTGGCTCCTCGGGGGTGACCGGTTCGGGACCCACAAAGGTGATGTCGTCGAAATAGTAGGTGCCGCCGTCGCCGGCAGTGCGGTTGGCAAACACCAATGCGATAGCGGTATTGTCACCGGGATTGACGGTGATAGAACACTGAGTCCAGGTGTTGGCCACTGCCGAGAAACGGCTATTGCTATCATTCAGATTGGTGGTTTCCGCCGCATCCTTGATCATGGCATAGAATGCCGGATCGGAGCTGGAACCAACATACTTGTACCAAAACGTCAGGGCGTAATCGGTGTTCGCCTGAACCTCAAAGGACTGGCTGAACATAACTTGATATTTGGTGCTGGTTGCGGTGGTTTCCAGGGCGTAACTACCGCCATGGATGTCTGACGCAGATACCGAGGTGCCGCTTTTCAGCGTCCACCCGTCGCCGTTGCCGGTCTCAAAATCACCGTTCACCAGCAAATCCACATCGGCCGCTGCCACAGACATAGCGCCCAGAGGCAGTATGGTGCACAGCATTGCCAAGGTCATAAGAATGGCCAATGCTTTGCGCAGGTTGGCTTTCATAGAGATTCCTCCTTATTCTTAATAAAAATCGCCGTCATCAGTATAACAAAATCACCACCGAATGCAAGAGGGCAGACAAAAACTAGTGAAATTTTAATATTATCGTTAAAAAATCTTACGAAACAACGCCCGGTGCTTATGCAGAAAGGAAGCAAAACCGACTTTTGCATACAAAATCCGTAAAAGCAAAAACACCACCGGAGGGTGGTGTGGATGGCCGTGGGCGAATGGACTCGTGGAGTTCGCTTTTTGCGAACTGGAGTTCGCTTTTTGCGAACTCCGTCAAGTTTCCCTCGGCGGTTTGGACAACCGCCGAGGGAAACGTTGCGCTTCGTTTTGCGCTATTTGGCAGTTGCGCTGATTGGGAATATCTGCTGACGCAAAACTCGCCATGGTTCTCACCATAACAGCGGCACCAAAAAGAAAACACCACCGGATGGTGGTGTTTTCTTTTTGGTGGGCGCGAATGGACTCTGAACCATGGTTTTGCGCCAATATACTGCTTGTCGTGGGTTTCTGCTCGCAAAACCTGTGCAATCCCTCCGGGATTGCTATGGTTCGGTCTTCAAACTCTACGAAAAAGAAAAAAGACACCCTGTGGGTGTCTTTTTTCTTTTTGGTGGGCGCGAATGGACTCGAACCATCGACCTCCTGCGTGTGAAGCAGGCGCTCTAACCAGCTGAGCTACGTGCCCATATTGGTGACCCCTAGCGGAATCGAACCGCTCTTGCAAGAATGAAAATCTTGTGTCCTAACCGATAGACGAAGG
Organism: uncultured Ruminococcus sp.; assembly: GCA_964433515.1. GTDB lineage: Bacteria > Bacillota > Clostridia > Oscillospirales > Acutalibacteraceae > UBA5905. The sequence goes on along the minus strand of CAYSRL010000082.1, from coordinate 117 downwards.
GGCCGTATGCACTCCCGGCCAATAAAGGCCGGGAGAACAGTGGTGGCTGTAAGTGGATTCGAACCACTGACACTGCGGGTATGAACCGCATGCTCTAGCCAACTGAGCTATACAGCC
>CAYSRL010000081.1:0-6347 GCA_964433515.1 uncultured Ruminococcus sp. | reverse complement strand
GTCCGGCTGAGTTACGTAAATAACATCGCTATCGCTCCAGTTAAGGTCATAGGCATACTCGTAATTGAATGCTTCGTCCGTGGAGTACAACGGAATGTAGGTATAGCCATTCCACAGGATGTTGCCGTTTTCCATCCACGTGGCGTGGTGGGCCTTCATATCGTCCAGTTGACGGCATCCGCACAGGGACAGACACAAGACAAAGGTCAGCACCAACGCCAAGACACGTTTCATTTTCTTCATATTCTGTCCCTCCTTATTCCAAATTCAGCCGACGGCGGATAACCAGATACACCGCCAGATATTCCACCACACAGGCGGCGACACCCAGCACGATCAACCCGCACAACAGACCGTGGGCGGCAACGTATGGATGCACCTGGACAAACTCGGCCAACGGCGACCAGTCAATAAACACGGCAACAGCAATGCCGATGGTGGACACCACCTGGGCCACCAGATAAAAGCCGAAATACACGCCCACCGAGGCCAGGATCCGGTTTTTGCGGAACAACTGCCCCAGCGAAATACAGGTGTCAAAATACAAAGTCTGAGCCAGCAAACACACCAACACCAGCACCACGGCTTCTGCCATAAACCACCACAAATGCGCACCCAATTCAACATTGAGAAGATTGATAATGTATGTCCCTGCCTTCCACAGTTCCACCAGCACGTCGCCGGCGGTTATGACACACAAAGACACCAGCGCCACCACAAAGGACAGCACAGCGACGGTCGCCGCACCCAACACCTTAACGAAAAGGTGCTGAGAAACGGTCACCGGCAGGGTAAAGGACAGATATCCCTCGCCGGTGAACAGGTTTTTGTAAAACCGGATGATGGCATACACCACCGGAAACGCCAGCGCCACCAAAACCGTTATGACATAAAAGACGATAGAAGAAGTATTGAAAAAGTCGTATAACAGATTATTGGACTCAAAAAAATGGATGACCCGGCCAAACACCGCCACCACCAGCAGGATGCCCCACATCGGCAACAGGATCCGCCAATAGGCATTCAGTTCGTGTTTAATCAGTTTCTTTACCATCGGAACACCTCCCGGAACAACTCGTCCACACTCTTACCGTTTTCCGCCCGGATATCGTCCACCGTTTTTTGCAGGATCACACGGCCCTGGTTGATAAACAGCGCCTCATCCAGCACCTGCTCAATATCCGCAATCAAATGGGTGGAAATGAGCACGGTGGCATTGGGATTGTAATTGTTGATAATGGTAGAGATCACGTAATCCCGGGCGGCAGGATCCACACCGGCGATCGGCTCGTCCAGCACATACAACTTCGCCTGACGGCTCATCACCAGTATGAGGCACACCTTTTCTTTATTACCTTTTGACAAGGTCTTTAACCGCCGGTTGGGGGCGATATTCAGCCGATACAGCATCTCATAGGCCCGCTCGGCGGAAAAATCCTCATAGAAATCCTGGAAATATTCCACGATCTGTTTGACCGTCATCCAGGAATTGAGGTATATGTTATCCGGCAGATACGCCACCTTGGACCGGGTCTTGGGGCCCGGCAGATCCCCATCCACATACACGGCTCCCTCGGTGGGGGTCAGCAGGCCGTTGATCAACTTGATAAGGGTGGTCTTGCCACTCCCATTAGGGCCTAGAAGACCCACGATTTTTCCGCTCTCCAGGGAAAACGTCACATCGTTTAACGCCTGGATACTGCCATACCGCTTGCTTAACCGCTCACAGCGCAATATTTCACTCATAATCCCACTCCTTTACAAATGCTTTTACCTCCGGTGCAGACAGCCCTAAGACCTCCATCATCCGAAAATAGTCGGCGGTCTTATCCCGGCGCAGACGGTTTAACTCCTCCACCGCCCGGGTGGTGTCCTCCCGGACAAACCAACCGCTGCCCCGCACCGAATAGAGCAGCCCCTGCTCCTCCATGGTTTCCATCGCCCGTTGCACGGTGTTGGGGTTGACCCCCAGCGCCGAGGCCAGCTCCCGCACCGACGGCAACCGGCTATCGGGGGCAAAGGCGCCCTTGGCAATATCCACGCACAGCATCTCGCATATCTGCGGACAGACCGGCCGGTTTTTATCCAAGATCCAACGCATTCCATCTCTCCTTTCGGTTTTGTATTACCTCACTAGTACAATAATACAATTTCTGCCATTCTTTGTCAATAGGTTTTGCAAAAAAATAAGAGAGAGACGTTTCAGCCTCTCTCCTACTCTATTTATGAAATCAATCCTCGTCGGGGCGATCCCAGTTGTGCCAGACATCCTGGACATCGTCGTTGTCCTCCAACATATCCAGCAGTTTGTCCATATTCTTGATGGCGTCGGGGTCATCGATGGCGGACAGCACATCCGGCACCATCTGCACCTCGGCGGTGACAAAGGTATAGCCCTTGCCCTCCAGCGCATCCCGGACCGCAGAGAAATCCTCCGGCTCGGTGGAGATGTCAAACACATCCTCGTCCGCCTCAAAGTCGGTGGCACCCGCCTCCAGAGCGTCCTCCATCACCTGGTCTTCATCCAGGCCCTCGGCCTCGATGATCAGTTTGCCCTTCTTGTTGAACATAAAGGACACGCAACCGGTCTGACCCATATTGCCGCCGCACTTATCGAAATAGTGGCGCAGGTCGGCGGCAGTACGGTTGCGGTTATCGGTCAGGGTCTCGACGATAACGGCGATACCGCAGGGGCCATAGCCCTCATACTGCAGGGACTCATAGTTCTCGCCGTTGCCCTCGCTAGCCGCCTTTTTCAGAATACGGTCGATGTTGTCGTTGGGCACATTGTTCGCCTTGGCTTTGGCGATGGCATCCTTCAACTTAGAGTTGACGTTGGGATCGGCACTGCCGCCCTCCTTCACCGCCACCGAGATCTCACGACCCATTTTGGTGAAGATCTTGGCCTTTTGGCCATCGGTCTTTTCTTTTTTACGTTTGATGTTGTTCCATTTGGAATGTCCGGACATAGGAAAAACTCCTCACTTATTAAAATTCCTAGATAGTATAGCACACCGCTTTCGGTTTTGCAACTACTTTATTTTGCGGCGCCTTTCTCCTGCCAATAGGCGGTGATCTCCGCCGCCGTAGCCTGTACACGGCCCTGCACCTGGCGATTGTCACCGCCGCCACGTCCGGACAGGGCGGTATTCATCTCTGCCACCGCTTCTTTCAGCCGGTCGGTGCCGCCCATCACATAGGTATAGGCGCCGTCGGTTCCGGAATAGGCGGCGCACAGACCGCCGCACCGGGCGGTCAGTCCGTTCACGATCCGGCGCAGGGTGTCGGTATCCCAGTCGGAGCCAATAAAAAACACCGGACGGTCGGTGGGCTCCACCGCCGCCACCAACAGATCCGCCAAACGGCGGTTCGCCTCCCGCAAAGCCAGTTTATAGCCGTCTTTCTCAGCGATCAGGCGGCCCACAGCCGGTGTCAAGTCATTCTGCTTTACAGACAATTCTGCCGAGATCTCGGCGCTTTGGGTGTACCGCCGCCGATAATCCTCCAGCGCCGATGCCCCGCACAGCAGATGGATCCGGACACCGCCCTTATAGCGGATAAAATCCAGCAGTTTGATGACGCCGATCTCCCCTGTGCGCCCCACGTGAGGAGCGCAACAGGCACAACAGTCCACCCCATCGATGGTGATCAGCCGCACATCCCCCTTCAATTCCTTTTTGCTCCGATAGGTAAGCGTTGCCAACTCCTCGGCGGTGGGAATACTGGGGGTGACGGTTACATTCGCCCACACCACCCGGTTGGCCTCGTCCTCAATGGCGTCAATTTGTTCCCGAGTCAGTTCCCCATCCAGATCCAGCGTCACGTCCTCGCTCCCCAGATGGAATCCCACATTGGCAAGTCCGTGCCACCGATGGGCGATGCCGCACACAATGTGCTCAGCGGTGTGGTGTTGCATCCGGGCAAACCGGGTATCCCAGTCCAGCACACCCTCTACGGTGTCCCCCACCGTCAGCGGTGCGCCGGTATAATGCCAGATGTCTCCATCGGCAATCTGCACATCCAAAACCGGGACGCCGCCCAACGTGCCGACGTCCGCCGCCTGACCGCCGCCCTCCGGGAAAAAGGCGGTGCGGGAAAGCCGCACCCCATACCCCTCTCCGTGGGGCGTACACGCCAGCACGGTGGCGGTGAAGTTACGGCAGTAACTATCCAATTCGTACAACTTTTCGGTCATTGTCACACCAACTTCATTAGGGTCTCACCCGGCTCGATATAGTGGGTGGCCATGGCTTTGATCTTGTCTTGATAGGGGTTGTATTTATCGTAGATGCCCACCGTCTGCATCCCAATGCCGGTGGCGGTCTGAATGGCTACAAAGGCATCCTCAAACACCCAGGTGTGTTCCATATCCGCCCCCAGATGATCCCGGGCCATTAAGTAAATATCCGGGGTATCCTTGCCTTTGCCCAGCACACCGCAGGAAAACACCGCATCAAAATAGTGGCGGATCCCACAGTGGTCCAGCGCCGACTCCACCAACGCCGGGTCGGTGGCAGAGGCGATGCACATCCGCACGCCTCGGCTCTGCAGATGGTCCAAAAACTCCCGCACGCCGGGTTTAAGTTGTACCCGATTGGCATAGAAATCCGCAAACACCTCGGTTTCCAGCTGAAACAGTTCTTCCCCGCTCCCGGCGATGCCGTAGTGGTCGTGGAGCAACTGCATACCCTCACGCAGGGGCAGCACCCGAATGGCTTTGTTGTCCTCTTCGCTGATGACCGTGCCGATCTTTTCGGGATAGGCCTTTTTCATCGCCTCGGTGAAAATATCCCACAGCATCAAGGAATCCACCAGCGTGCCGTCCATATCAAAAATGGCTGCTTTCACATCCAACATTCTTTTTGCCTCCAAAAACAAACTTCATTGGAGATTATACCACACTCTTTCCTCCAAAACAACCGAAAACAGCAAAAACGGCAGAGATTTCTCTCTGCCGTTTACGTTTATTGGTTTTTGTGGGGAATACGGTTGAGCCGGGTCAGCAACGCCACAAAAGGAAGGATCAGCAACCCGGCCAGCAGGTTGCCGATGCCGTGGGCGATATCAAAGGGCAGCCCAAACACGATCCACGCCAGCATCCCCTCCCAAGTCAAATGGAAAAACAGCGCCTGTACCGGCGCACTTAACGTGCCGTAAGCAAAGCCATGGAGGGCGCACACCGCCGGATACACCACCGCAGACAGCCGCCGGGGCATCCGTTTAGGGAGCAGCATCGTGACCGCCCACAGCACCGTCCAGGTGTAGAGATTCGCCCACCACCAGGGGGAAAAACCGCCGTAGAGCCCCAACAGAAATACGTAGATGTAGATGGGAACCAGCGCCTTCCACCGGAACACCAGGGTGAAAACCATTATGAACATACCCAACAGATGGATGTTCGGCAGGAACTCCATCAGCAGTTTGGATACAAACATCAATACACCCAGCACCGGCAACAGCACCAGTTCATAGATCGAGAAACCCTTTTTGGCGTTTGTCATTTGGAGCGCACCAACGTATAGGTTACCGCCGGGTCGATAACGGTGGTGTCCATGCCCTGACTGGCATAGGCGCCGTTCTCATAGAATGCCCAATAGGTCTGATCCACATTGTAGTCGGCGGTCATCCCATTGACCACGGTATACATTCCATCGGCGCCTTCAATGAGAGTATGCTCCAACAGAGCCTCTGCCACCGTCGTCTTATCGGTGTTAATGGTAAAGGTGATTTCTTGACCCTCAGCGCTCACCACCACCGTTAGGACGGTGGCACCCTCGCCCAGGGTGGTGTCGGCGGTATAGGCGGCACCCGACCAGATATCGGTGGCCTCCGGCTGGGACTGACAGCCGACGGTCAGCAGACACACCAGCAACAGCGCAACGGCAGATATGGAACTTACGATTTTCTTCATTGTTTTTCATCCTTTCAAATTTGATTACAAAAGGATAAAACAAAAGCACCCTCCCAGAGAGTGCTTTGAAACGGACGGACGCCTGCCGTGTCCGCTTATCGCCGCATCCCCCCATTTGCCCGAGAGACCTTTGCAAGGCACAGACCGATAAGCATTCCGACTTGATCCGTCACCTAAGTGCGAAAATTACGGTAATGGCTGTTGCCGTGGACTTTCACCACGATTCCCTTATCCCCTAGCGATGGGGTCGATGCCCCACGCCCGACAATCGGCAAAACGCCGAATGATCTGTGTTTATTCTCTTGTGAGGGTAGTATAGCATAAAGAGGAAGAAAATGCAAGAAAAAAGGACACTGTCAACTTGACAAACTCATTTGCTGTTGCTATAATAATGTGCGTTGACTTTACACGCTGGTTTAGCTCAGTTGGTAGAGCA
>CAYSRL010000080.1:0-6353 GCA_964433515.1 uncultured Ruminococcus sp. | reverse complement strand
CTCGGAGGGTTGGACTCCTATGGTGGTAAGCATTTGTTTGGCCTTGTCTTTGTTTTTAACGATCAACCTGCCCCGCCTCCGGCAACAAGGGCAACTTGGGTATTGACACTTTCAACAGTTTGTGTTACATTATTGACGGAGTTGGAATTCTGCCAAGAGCCTCTGGTTTTCAGAGAGTTCACGTTGACGTTTCCAACTCCATTTATTTTTCCATTGGTTGCATAAAGGATATGTCTTCCGTCACGTGCTTTGGCAATATCAACAGTTAATTGGAAAATTGCGCCATTCTTTGCATTGATAACGTATGCTGTCCTATGCAACCATCCGTTTTCGTCCAACCATTGGTGATTGTGCTCCTGAGTATAATACGGATTACTTTTTTTCAGAAAACCTTGCATAGATTGGGTATTGACGCCATCAGTGTTTTGTGCTATGGTGGTGTTAGAAGGTGTCACACCCACGGTTTTGGACGTTGCATCGGGACCATTGGTATCGATGAGGTGTGAGCCTTTTATTTTTTTTGTTATCATTTATGTAGGCGGAAACAACTTGAAGCACACGTTTTTTTGTGTCTGGCACGGCTTCTACAACATAGAAAAATCTCCCGCCGAGATCTTTCTGATAGAGCACGGTTTTCGCATAGCGATTTTTCCCATCGACGTAATTTATATATGCAGAAGAAGTGCCACTAGGCGCAATTTCCTCTGCATATTCAAGAGCATAACCTATCTTTGCAAATTAACGATCGATCTGCCCCGCTCCGGGTGCCGGGCGTAGGTCCCACAGCCCCCAACAAAACACGTCCGATTTGGCTCGTGTCGGAAAATTTACAATTTGTCTTTACCTTTTCCGGAAGATTTGCTACAATAGAAACAGAAAAATCCCCCTACCGAAAAGGAGTGGTTAACGATGAAGACCGTAGCCGATTATGTCCGCACCATCCCGGATTTTCCGGAGGAGGGCATCCTGTTCCGGGATGTGACCAGCGTGCTCCAGTCCGCCGAGGGACTGCGCCTGGCCATTGACGAGTTGCAAAAACGGCTGGAGGGGCTGGAGTTTGATGTCATCGCCGGGGCGGAGAGCCGGGGCTTTATCTTCGGTATGCCGCTGGCCTATAACCTGGGCAAGCCCTTTGTCCCCATCCGCAAGGCGGGCAAACTGCCCTGCGCCGTGGTGCAGAAAGAATACGCTCTGGAATACGGCACCGCCAAGATCGAGATACATAAAGACGCCATCACCCCCGGTATGAAGGTGGTGCTGTTGGACGACCTGATCGCCACCGGCGGCACCATCAAGGCCGCCGCCGAACTGGTGGAGGAATTGGGCGGTGACGTGGTAAAGATCCTCTTCCTGCTGGAACTGAAAGGCTTAGAGGGGCGCAAGGCTCTGGCCGGCTATGACGTGGAATCGGTGGTGGCCTACGATGGAAAATAAGCAAAACAGCATCCCGGTGAACATCGACTCTCTCAACGAGGATACTCTGGCGCAGTTTCAGTCTTTTGCCAAGTTGATGGCCTATTACCGGTGCGCTATGATGGAGATCGAAACCAAACTGAACGTGCTGAACGTGGAATATTCCCTGCAGTATGACCGCAACCCCATCAGCAGTATCAAGACCCGGCTGAAGACCCCGGTGAGCATCCGGGAAAAACTGACCCGCCGGGGTGCGGACGTGACGGTGGAGAACATCGAGCAGCACCTCAACGATGTGGCGGGCGTCCGGGTGGTGTGCTCCTTTCCGGAGGACGTGCAGATGCTGGCAAAGGCTCTGCTCAAACAGGACGACGTGGAACTCATCGAGAAAAAGGACTATATCCTCAACCCCAAACCCAACGGCTATCGCAGTCTGCACCTGATCGTGGCGGTGCCCATCTATCTGGCCCACGAAAAGCGGAAAATGCGGGTGGAGATTCAGTTGCGCACCATCGCCATGGATTTTTGGGCCAGTTTGGAGCACCAACTGCGGTATAAAAAGGACGTGGAGTTCACCGAGGATATGGCAAAGGAACTGAAATTCTGCGCCGAATTGTCCGCCGAACTGGACCGCCGGATGGACCATTTAAGGGAGCAGGTGCAATAATGAAAAAGAAAATGCAACGATTGTTCAGCCGGTATCGGTGGATGCCGGTGTTGGTGACGGCACTGATGCTGTTGCCGTGGGTGTTGCTGGCAGAGGGAGATCCGTGGGTGCTGATCCCGGCGGCCTTTTGCCTGCTGTTGTCGCTGCTCTTTGGCTCCTCCTACACGATGATGCTGATGAATTCCACCGTCAAGATGTTGCAAGACCACTGCGACCCCCACCCGCTGTTGGCGGAGACCACCTGTCAGTTGGGGTATGTGAAAAACCGCAGCGACCGAACCCTGTTGACCCTTAATCGGGCGGCCGGTCTGATCGAGGCGGGGTATTATGGGCAGGCGCTGGAGGAATTGGAGGCGCTGGACATCCACGACCCCGTCGTGATAGCCCCGTGGCGGTATGTGTATTACCACAACCTGACCGTCGCCGCCATCGAGTGCGGGCAAAAGGAAAAGGCAGAGGTGTATTATCGCAACGCCCTGCAGCAGTTTCAAGAACTCAAAGGAAAAAACCGGGAAAAGATCCATCCCCAGCGGGTGGCTCTGTCCGCCGAGATCTGCCTGATGTATGAAAATTACGCCCAGGCGTGCGAATTGCTGGCGCCTCTTACCCCGGATGCGTTAAAGGCGCACGTGAACCGTGCGTATAACTTAGCCCGGATTGCGGCGGCACAGGGTCAGCCGGAGGCCGCCCGGATGCATCTGGATTTTGTGCTCCGCTACGGCAACCGGCTCCACGTCGTGGCAAAAGCCCAAAAATTAGCGGAAGAACTCTATGAAAAAGCCCCCTCGGAATGAGGGGGTTTTCCTTGTAGTAACTCGGATAGGATCCGTAGGGGAGGGGTTCCATCCCCTCCCGCCTTTGCGGGCGATTCGTGAATCGCCCCTACGCTGTCCCACCGGCTCGGATAGGATCCGTAGGGGAGGGAATCCATCCCCGCCCGATTTTGCGGGAGGGTGCAGAAACAACCCCCTACAATGCGTATCAAGAGGAGCGAACCCGATATACCCCCACAACCAAAAAGCCGACCGCTTGTGCGGTCGGCTTTTCCTGATGCTTTATTCCCCGGTTTCGTATTCATAATCCGGGTCTTCCTTAAGTTCCGGCTGGTGGATCCGGGCGGTTTTCACCTCGCCGTCATCGCCGGTGCTCTCCTGCGGCATAGCGACGGCGGCAAGCCTCACCGTTTTCCGCCGTCGGACATAGGTTCTCAGCGCCGGCAGAGCCAGCAACAACAGACAGGCCACGCTGGTCATAGCGCCCAGCACCTGACCGGGGGCCGTATACACCAGTTTCACATCGTGGGTGCCGGCGGGGATGGCGGCACCCAGCAGAGCGCCGTCGTCACCGCCCTCGGTATAGGCGTTGCCCTCGCCGTCGGTCAGTTCCTCGGCGTCGGAGGCGATGGGGAAGGTCTCCACTTTTTCGCCGTCCACGTATACTTGCCAGCCCTTATCATAGGGGATGGAGAAGAACAGGCTTTGGTCTTGTTTGGCGGTGACGGTGCCGTACAGGGTGGAGCCTTTTTGCTCGGTTATCAGCAGGTTGCCCTCTTGGAGCACCGTCAGATGGGCGTTCAGCGCCTCGGTATCCAGCCGCACGATGTGGATGTTGCCGGAGGCGGCGCCGTCGCCGGAGATGGACACCTGGATATGGTCGCCGCCGGACAGGATGCCCAGATCCACGATATACGGCTCGTTGCTGGACACGCTCCAGGAGTTTGTCTGTTCGCCGTCCTCCTGATAGTGCTCCACCGTGATGTCCTCGGCGGCACGGCAGTCCACATAGGCAAAATACTGACCCCGTTGGGCGATATCGGCGGTATACATCGCACCGGTCTCCGGCATATAGAAGTGTGCGCCGGTGATGGAGGCGCCGTCGGTATCGGCGGTGATCTCCGCCGGGATATAGATCTGGTCGTCCAGACCGGTGAGGTTCTCATACAGGTCTTGCTGGTTCTGGAAAGGCTGGTATTTGGTGCCCTCATAGTCCTTGACGGTGTTGTTCACCGCAAAACCCACCGACAGCGCCAACCGGTTGCGGTAGATATACCGGGTCTCGCTGTGCCCCTCATCGTCGGTGACGGTGACGCTGTCCACCTGCTCCAATTGGGGGTGGGCGGCCAGGTCGCTCTCCAGCACCACATACCGCAGACCCAGCAGAGAATCAATGGGCGCCACATAACTGTGATAGAGATAACTGTTGACGCCGTTGACCGCATAGCCCATCTCGCCCATAAATTTGGTGGTGAGATAAGGGTTGCTGGAGGCAAAGGTGGTCAGACCGCTGTAATGGTGCAGGGCGGTGTCCACGCAGGTGGTGCGGGGTAGGTATTCCATCCGGAGGAATTCGCCGGCGGTGTCCGCCTCTTTGGCGGCCAGTTCCTCTGCCCGCCGCAGGGCGGTGTCCAGCGCCTCGTGTTTCAGATGGGCGATATAATCCTGGTGGCGGGTGAAATATTCGTTCTGGTTCATTTCCGTCAGGGTGGTGGAGGTGCTGAGCAGCATCTCGGCGCACACCACGGTGAGCAGCAGCCGGGAGACCACCCGGTTGGGCGCCTTTTTCAGCGCCGCCACCAACAGCACCGCCGCATACACCGCCAACAACAGCAGGTTGCCGTAGAGCAGCGCCTCGGAGGTGGTCACCTTTTCGGCGGCCTCGGCGCCCTCGGCGGCGGTGGTCAGGGCGCCCAACTTCTCCCACAGGAAGAGGTATACCGCCGAGCCAAACAAACTGCCCAGGATCTGGCGGGGGGTGATGTGCTCCAACTGGGACAGCACGTGCCCCGCCATCAATAACAGCACGAAGCATACGATAAAGGAGAAACGATAGGGCAGGTCGTTGGGGGCGTGGAGACCGTGCCACACCAGGTCCACTTGGGACAGGGTGCAACTGAACAGCATCCCCACCAGCAGACCGCCAAAGCACAGCCGCCGCCGCAAGGGGATCTGTTTTTGGGTCATATACACCGGCAGCAACAGCACCGCCGGAATACCGCAATACAGGTTGGGCAGGTTGCCGGAGCGGATGGTGGGGGTGGCGCCGTAGAACAACCGCCCCAACAGGTCAAACAGCGGGAAATTGGTGGCGAAATCCCCCACCTCACCGCCGGCGGCCGAGGTGCGCCCCAGCGCCAGGGCGGTGGGGATCAGGATGGCGGCGGCCATACCGGCGCCCCATAGGCTGCCGGCGGCAAACCGCACCCCGCCATACAGCAGGTCCTTGCCGGAGCGGCGCTCCCGGGCGGCCCACACCAGCATATACAGCACCAAAAACACGCACAGCATAAAGCCGATGTAATAGTTGCAGAACAGAGCCAGCGCCAACAGCACCGCATAGGGGGTGATCTTGCCGGTGCGGAGCATATGCTCCATCGCCAGCACCACCGCCGGCATCAGCGCCACCACGTCCAGCCACATAATGTTCCAGGAATAGGCCAGCATATACCCGCACAGGGCATACAGGATGCCCACCGCCACCATCGACGAGGTGCGCCGGCGGTAGAGATACTGGGCCATAGCGGTGAAAGAGGCCGCCGCCGCACCGATCTTCAGCAACGTGATGATCAGAATGGCCTCGGTCAGGTATTTCTCCGAGAAAAACAGCAGCAGAATGTTCAGGGGGCTGGCGAGATAATAGGCAAAGGTGGGGATAAAGGCGGCGCCCAGACCGATGTTGAAATTATAGGTGAAATCCCCGCCGTTTATCAGCATATTCCGCAACTCGCTGAGCAACGGGGCGTATTGATGGTGCATATCCACCATCATAATGGTCTTTTCGCCCACCGGCCACACGCCGATGAAGAAATAGCCCAGGATCATCAGCGCCAGACCCAGTCCCCCAGCCAGCAGGGGGCAATACCAGACCGGACGCTCGGATGCGGTTTTTTCGCCGGTGGCGGCGGCCACCGTCCAGGTGGCCAACCCCGCCAACAGCACCGCACCGCCCAGGGTGAACAGGGCAAACTGGCTCTGGGTGGCGGAACCGTCGGGAGGCAACTGGGGTGCGTGGCCGGTCTTCAGGATAAAAAAGGTGGCCAGTGTCAACACCAAAAACAGCAAAAACAACCCGCAATACCGCAACACTTTTTTGGTTTCTTTGTCGCTGAGCAGATCGCAGATTTCTTGTTTGGTGGGCAAAGTGGGTTTGGTCATAACAATTCTCCCTTGTTGGGCGGTTCGGGGCATCCCCGCCGCATTTAATACTATACCGATTTATTATAACAAATCCCCCGCACAAAAGCAAGAGGTAGTTGGAGGGGAGTAGTGGGCAGTTG
>CAYSRL010000079.1:0-6383 GCA_964433515.1 uncultured Ruminococcus sp. | reverse complement strand
CCTTTACCGTGGACCACCTCATCGTGGGAGATGGGGAGCACGAAATTCTCGGAGAAGGCATACATCAGCGAAAAGGTCAGCAGATTGTGGTTATCCTTGCGGAAGAAGGGATCCATACAGGTGTAACGGATCATATCGTTCATCCAGCCCATATTCCACTTGAAATTGAAGCCCAGACCGCCGTCGCAGGTGGGTTTGGATACCATCGGCCAGGCGGTGGATTCCTCTGCGATCATCATCGTGTGGGGATAGGCGGCAAACACCGCCTCGTTAAGCTGGCGGATAAAGTCCACCGCCTCCAGATGCTCGTGACCGCCGTAGAAATTGGGCACCCATTCGCCGTCTTTGCGGTTATAGTCCAGATACAGCATCGAAGCCACCGCATCCACCCGGATGCCGTCGATGTGGTATTCCCCCAGCCAATACATCACGTTGGAGATGAGGAAGGAGCGCACCTCCGGGCGGCCGTAGTCAAACACGCAGGTGCCCCACTCTTTATGCTCGCCCTTGCGGGGGTCGGCATATTCATAGCAGGGGCCGCCGTCAAACCGGAACAGACCCGCCGCATCCCGGGGGAAGTGGGCCGGCACCCAGTCTAAGATCACACCGATGCCCGCCTGGTGGCAGGTGTCCACGAAATACATAAAGTCCTCCGGGCCGCCATAGCGGCTGGTGGGGGCGTAATAGCCGGTGACCTGATAGCCCCAGGAGCCATCAAAGGGATACTCGGAAATGGGCATCAGTTCGATGTGGGTATAGCCCATATCCAGCACATAGGGCACCAGTTCCTCCGCCAGTTTCCGGTAGGAGAAGGGGTTGCCGTCGGCATAGGTGCGCCAGGAACCGGCGTGAACCTCATAGATGTTCACCGGCTTGTCGTAGGGGGCCACCTTGCTGTCCTGCCAGTTCTGGTCGTTCCAGCGATAGCCGCCCACCTCATACACTTTAGAGGCGGTGCCGGGGCGGGTCTCGGTGTGGACGCCGTAGGGGTCGCTCTTGTCCACCGCCCGGCCGTCCTGTCCGACGATGTGGTATTTATAGGCGGCGTACAGGGGAATGTCCTGCACGGTGGTCTCCCATACACCGCCATCCAGCCACATCATCGGCTGGGCATCGGGATTCCAGCCGTTGAAATCACCCACCAAGGACACCGCCTTGGCATTGGGCGCCCACACCCGGAAAACATAGGCGTTGTCCCCCGCATAGTGGCACCCCAGCCAACGGTAAGCGTGGGTGTCGGTACCGGTGTGAAACCGCTCCATTTGCTGTTGCAACGTCACGCCGTTGTCGTATAGATTCATCCGTGTTCCACTTCCTTTCGGGTCGCAGGACAGCCGTCGCTATCCCAGAGCATAGTTACACACATTCATTGTAACAGTGTTTTTTGGGAATTGCAAGAGATTTTGTGTATTTTGTTACAAGTTTTTTCACGAAAAAAGGAGTAATTTGTCATTTTTGCCATATATTACCGGTGCAAAATGGATATTGTGCACAAGGGCAAGAAAAAACCGCCTCTCACGGGGCGGTTTTTTCAATGAGGAATGAGAAATTGAGGAATCAGGAATGTGTGGACGACCATTGGTCGTCCACAGACGGAGGGTATCTGCTCCTATGGGAAGCGGTTACCCTTTCGCATCGTACCAGGTCTCGCCCACGTGGGCGTCCACCTCCAGGCGGACAGACAGGTCGGCGGCGGCCTCCATCTCCTCCCGGAGCAGACGGCAGACGGTATCCGCCTCATCCGCAGGGCACTCCACCATCAGTTCGTCGTGCACCTGTAAAATCAGTTTTGCCTGCAGGCTCTCGGCCTGCAACCGGCGGTACACCCGCACCATCGCCACCTTGATGATGTCGGCGGCAGTGCCCTGAATGGGCATATTCCGGGCCACCCGCTCCCCGAAATGGCGGGTCATAGCGTTGCCGGCTTTCAACTCCGGCAAAGGACGGCGGCGGCCCAGCAGGGTCTCGCCATACCCCTTGTCGGTGGCGGCGGCGATGAGCCCGTCCATAAAGGCGCTCACTGCCCCAAACCGGGACAGATACCGCTCAATATAATCTTTAGCCTCGCCATAGGAGATCCCCAGATCCTCCGCCAGGGAGTGGGCACCCATCCCATAGATGATACCGAAATTCACCGCTTTGGCGGCGGAGCGCATCTCGGGGGTCACCTCAAGGGGGGTCACCCCGAACACCGAGGCCGCCGTCTGGCGGTGGATGTCCTCGCCGGTGTTAAAGGCCTCGGCCATGGTGGGTTCGGAGGCCATATGGGCCAGCACACGCAGTTCGATCTGGGAATAGTCCGCATCGCACAGCACCCAACCGGGTCGGGCGGTGAAAAACCGCCGCATCTGACGGCCCAACTCGGAGCGAACCGGGATGTTTTGCAGGTTCGGCTCGGAGGAGGAGATCCGCCCGGTGCGGGTCTCGGTCTGGTTGAACACCGACCGCACCCGCCCATCCGGGTCGATCACTTTTAAAAGTCCGTCGCAATAGGTGCTGTTGAGTTTCGACAGGGTGCG
Organism: uncultured Ruminococcus sp.; assembly: GCA_964433515.1. GTDB lineage: Bacteria > Bacillota > Clostridia > Oscillospirales > Acutalibacteraceae > UBA5905. The sequence goes on along the minus strand of CAYSRL010000079.1, from coordinate 3,864 downwards.
GTATTCCAGCAGTCCCGCCACCACCGGATGCACGTCCCGCAGTTTCTCCAGCACATCGGCGCTGGTGGAATAGCCGGACTTGGTCTTTTTGCCGTGGGGCAGCCCCAGATCCTCAAACAAGGCCTTACCCAACTGCTTGGGGGAATTGAGGTTAAACTCATACCCCACCTGCCCATAGATCTCCTTTTGCAGAGCAAGGATGCGGGCGGTCAACTCCTGCCCGAAGGCGGTGATGCCCTCTCGGTCCACCGCCACACCGGTCTGCTCCATATCCGCCAGCACCAACGACAAAGGCTGTTCCACGGCGGTGAGCAGATGGGTCATCCCCTGCTCTTCCACCAGCGCAGTCAGTTTGTCGCAGAGCCACGGGAACGTGTGCAGGGGCTCCTCCGAGCCCAGACCGTATTCGGTCAGCAGGCGGGAGAGGGAATAATCCGAGGACAGGGGATTGAGCAGATACGCCGCCAGAGCGGTATCCAGCGTGAAGTTTTCCGGAGACATACCCGCCGCCAACAGAGCGCCGAACAGCGCCTTTGAGCCGTGGGTGCGCTTTTCAACGGCCGGGTCGGCTAGCCGTGCCACCAACCGGTCGAATTCCGGGGCGAACCGATCCACTCGGGCGCACCGACCGGCAACGCACACCGCCAGGGCGGTGATCTCCTCCCCCTCCACGGTGGCGAGAACATCCATCTTGCCGGTATCAATGACCGCATCCAGCAGGGCGGGCATACACTCGTTGCCCTCCACCGGGGTGGCAGGCATCTCCACCGCCTCGGCGGCAGGGGCCGCCACCGCCGACAGACCCAGTTTTTCCATCCATTTATACAGTTCAAAACTCTGGAGCAGAGAGGCCAGCCTCGGCTCGTCCATCGGACGGATGGCGTAATCGGCGGGGGTCAGCGAAAGGGGCACCTCACGGCAGATGGTGCCCAGCATCCGGCTTAAGATAGCGCTGTCCTTACCGGCAGAAAGTTTGCCACGCAGGTTTTCCCGGATGTCCAGGGTGTCTAGGTTTTCGTAAATATAGTCCAACGACCCAAACCGGGTCATCAGATCCAGAGCGGTCTTCTCACCCACCCCGGGCACGCCGGGGATGTTGTCGCTGGTGTCCCCCTGCAACGCCTTCAGGTCGATAAGTTGGTCGGGGGTAAGGCCGTATTTTTCTTTAATGGCCTCCGGGTCGAACACCACCGTTTCCGGGCGACCCATCTTGGTGGTGGCCAGCAGAACCGAAACCCGCTCCCCCACCAACTGCAGGCTGTCCCGGTCGCCGGTGGCGATAAAGCAGGTGTCCCCTGCCTCGGCGGCGGCCTTGGAGAGGGTGCCGAGGATGTCGTCCGCCTCATAGCCGTCCAGTTCCACCAGGGTCAGACCCATAGCGGAGAGAATGTCCTTGAGGGGCTGTAACTGCTGACGCAGTTCCTCCGGCATTCCCTTACGCCCAGCTTTATACTCGGCATAGGCCTTGTGCCGGAAGGTGGGGGCTTTGCGGTCAAAGGCCACCGCTATGTGGGTAGCCTCGGACATATCCCGCAACCGGGCGAGGATATTCAGAAAGCCCACAAGGGCATTGGTATACCGTCCGTCCTTGGTGGTCAAAGCCTTGACCCCGTAGAAGGCCCGGTTGATAATGCTGTTGCCGTCGATAAGCAGTAGGCGGTTCATACAATCATCCTTTACGATGTGATAAGGATAGTATAGCATAACTTTTATTGAAAATCTAGGGTGTTTGTAAAAGAATATAATTTGCCACTCCCCTCCGCTTCTATTGACATAAGCAGATATGGATGGTACACTGTTATTGCATAAAAATGGTCCTCAAAGAAGGGCAAGGTGATTCCAATGAACAAATCTAATTTCCTGAAGAACCCTTCGTATATTGTTACACAAAGTTTGATAGTTTTCGTATCGTTGGTGCTGCTATTGGTCGGTTGTCAAACAACGTCTATAACGCAAGTGCCTTCCAATGACCCATCTGCGACGATTAATCCGACAATATCCACTACCAAGAACAGTAATGTTGTGTCTTTTGACACCGCCAGAACCATACGCATACAAAAAACTGCCGATTTTGGCAACACAAGCCAATCTGCCAGCGGGCGCATCCTGCATAGCGAAACCGAACTACAAGAGGCCGGTCTGGACACTTTGATCCCCTACGATAGTAACCAACCGATAGATACTTCTGCCTACACAAAGGATTTCTTTGCAAATAAAGCATTGATTCTTCTGTACGTTACTATGGGCAGTGGCTCTTACCAAATCATTCCATACAACGTGGCTTATGGGGACAACAACCTGACCGCCTACATTGACGCCTCCCTGCCCGGTAGCAGTACTACTATGACAGCGGATATGGCCTATTGGTGTATTCTTCTAGAGGTGAATAAGAGCGAAGTATTCGCCGCAACCAACATCGCAGTAAAAATAAACGTTCCGTAAGGAATCTTGACAAAAAAGCACACCGATTTTTCGGTGTGCTTTTTTGTTACTTTATTTCCTTTATATCATAAGGCGTGGTCTGGTAGACGAAGTAGTTCAGCCAGTTGCTATACAGCAGGTTGGCGTGGGCACGCCAGGTCACCAGCGGCTCACGGGTGGGGTCGTCGTCGGGGAAATAGTTCACCGGCACGTCGGGGTTCAGACCCGCTCCCACATCCCGAATATACTCATTCTTCAGCGTGTCGGCATCGTACTCGGAATGGCCGGTGATAAAGATCTGCCGGCCCCCGGAAGTGGCCACCGCATAGATGCCGGTCTCCTCCGAGGAGGCTAAAATCTTCAGCTGAGGCACCGCCGCCACGTCCTCGGTCTTGACGGTGGTATACCGGCTCTGGGGCACCATAAAGGTGTCGTCAAAGCCCCGGAACAGGATGGACCGCTTATAATCCACCTTATGGGGATAAATGCCGGAGTATTTAAAGCCGAGGGGATACTTTTGAATGCCGTAATGGTAGTAAAGCCCCGCCTGGGCACCCCAGCAGATGTGGAAGGTGCTGGTGACGTGGGTCTTGCTCCACTCCATAATCTCGCAGAGTTCCCCCCAATACTCCACCTCTTCAAAGGGCATCTGTTCCACCGGCGCACCGGTGATGATCAGACCGTCATAGTGACCGTCCTTCACATCCTCAAAGGTCTTGTAGAACGTGAACAGGTGCTCGGCGGAGGTGTTTTTGGACACGTGGGAGGTGGTGTGGATAAACTCCATCTCCACCTGCAAGGGCGAGTTGCCCAGCAGGCGAGCCAGCTGGGTCTCGGTTTCGATCTTCTTGGGCATCAGATTCAATAGCAGAATCTTCAACGGTCGGATGTCCTGGGTGATGGCCCGCTTTTCGGTCATCACGAAAATATTCTCGTCCGCCAGGGTCTGCACCGCCGGCAGATCGTTGGGAATCTTAATGGGCATTAAAATGTCCTCACTTTATCATATATTAGAGGTTATCCAAAGCCTGCTTAATGTCGGCGATAAGGTCCTCGGCGCTCTCAATGCCGCAGGAGAACCGCACCAGATCGGGCGCCACACCGGCGGCGACCAACTCCTGGTCGTTCATCTGGCGGTGGGTGGTGCTGGCCGGATGCAGACAGCAGGTGCGGGCATCCGCCACGTGGGTCTCGATGGCGGCCAGCTTCAGATTCTTCATAAAGGCCTCGGCGGCTTTGCGCCCGCCCTTGACACCGAAACTGACCACACCGCAGGAGCCGTTCGGCAGATACTTCTGCGCCAGGTCGTAATACTTGTCGCCGGGCAGACCGGGATAGGTGACCCAGGCGATGCGGTCGTCGGACTGCAGATACTCCGCCACCGCCTGGCCGTTCTCACAGTGCCGTTTGATGCGCACGTGGAGGCTCTCCAGACCCAGATTC
>CAYSRL010000078.1:0-6393 GCA_964433515.1 uncultured Ruminococcus sp. | reverse complement strand
GTGAGGTGCAGAGAATTCTCCAGCGCTATAACGAACTGGTGGACATCATCGCCATTATGGGTATGGACGAACTCTCCGACGAGGACAAACTGCTGGTCCAGCGTGCCCGTAAGATCCAGCGGTTCCTGTCCCAGCCCTTCTTCGTGTCCGAGAAATTCACCGGCATCGAGGGCACCTATGTGCCCCTGAGCGAGACCGTCCGTGGATTTAAGGAGATCATCGAGGGTAAACACGACGACCTGCCCGAGTCCGCCTTCCTGTTTGTGGGCACCATCGACGAGGCGGTGGCCAAGGCGAAGAAGGTGACCGGATGAACACCTATAAACTGACGGTTGCCACCCCCGACGGCAACCGGTTTCAGGGCGAGGTATACGCCCTGTATCTCCGGGGCGCCGAGGGCGACCTGGCGGTGCTGGCGGGGCACACCCCCTTTATCACCTCGGTCAAGGCCGGCAAATGCCGGGTGCAGTTGCCGGACGACAGCGAGCGTTCCGCCACCCTGGACGGGGGGCTTTTGACCGTGGGCGCCGAGACGGTGACCCTGCTCTCCGGCTCGTTTCAATGGGAAGAGGAATGAAATGGTAAAAAGACAGCGAAGAGCGATGCTCTTCGCTGTCTTTTTTGGCCGTTTCGGGAGACCCGCCCTTTGCGCTTTTCCTCTAACGCCCTCATCACTGCCTCATTTGCAAAGGCTGAAAAGGAACAATGGTTTTGCCTGCAAATCCATACGATCTGTTTCTCCCTCGCCGTCGGAAACGCTATCCTCCGTGTTTGACTCTCCCCTTTTCGTTTCATAAAATCACCTCCACGCCTATTTTACTATTGCTTGATAGTAAAATCAACACTATTGTTTGATAGTAAACTATAATAACCGTGAGGTGAGTGTTATGTATTATCCTAGATTGAAAGATCTGCGCACCGACCGGGATATGAAGCAAAAGGAAATTGCCGCCCTATTGGGCATCGACCAAAGAGTGTACAGCAATTATGAGACCGGCAAAAGAGAGATCCCCGCTCGTTTTCTGATTGCTTTGGCGGATTTTTACGGCACCACCACCGATTATATTTTGGGGCGTACCAATCATATAAAGAGCAATAAAGAGTGACCCTGATCCAAATTCCATTTGTTGCACCATTCCAAAGGAGGGATTTCTATGAAAACCAATCGTCCGACCTCTGAAAAACCCCGTGTGTTCCCGTGGATATTGGCAACCGGCACCACGGCGCTGTTTGTGGCGGCGTGGCTGTGGCTGTTCTGCCCCGCTCTCAACGTCCACAGCCTGGGGATGTGGCTGTTGACGGCGCTGGCGCTGTTCCTGTTCATATACGTGTTCCGTGCCGCCGGCGGACACCGGGATTTTTCCGTTAAGAAAAAAACCGGCAAAGCCAAAAAATCCGCCGAATGGGAGTTTTCCCTCCCGACCGCCGGCAAATCTCTGGCGATCTATCTGTTGCCGGTGGGGGTGCTGGCGGTGATGGGGCTTATCGCCCTGTTCGGCAGTCCCGCCTTTAACGCCGCCGACTATGCCGCCATCCGGGTGGCGCAGGAATCCGATTTCACCGCCGACCTGGCGGAATCGGTGGGCACCGATTCCATCGCCCTGATGGACACCGCCTCTGCCCAGATGCTGGGCGACCGGGAGATCGGCTCTCTGTCCGACGTGGTCAGCCAGTTTGACGTGGCCTGGGACTATACCCAGATCGACTATAACGGCAAGCCCGTCAAGGTGGCGCCGTTGGAATACGTGGGCTTTTTCAAGTGGGTGAACAACAGCCAGACCGGTGTCACCGGCTATGTCACCGTGGATCCGGTGTCTATGTCCGCCTCCTTCCACCGGTGCGAAGGGATGAAATATATCCCCTCCGCCTATTTCACCGAGGATGCCGCCCGGTATCTGTGGATGCAATACCCCACCCTGATGCTGGATAATCTCCATTTTGAAATTGACGAGGACGGCAACCCCTATTACATCGCCTCGGTCATCGAAAAGACCGTGGGGCTGTTCGGCGGACGCACCGTCAGCGGTTGCGTGGTGCTGGACCCGGTCTCCGGCGAGACCGTCCGCTATGACCTGGGGGAGATCCCCCGGTGGATCGACGTGGTGTTCGACGGCAACCTCATCTGCGAACAGTATAACTGGAACGGCCTTTACAGCAACGGATTCTGGAACAGCCTGTTCGCCAAAAAAGACTGTAAACAGGTCACCACCTATACCGTCAGCGAAAACGCCGAGGAGGACGAAGAGGACGACGCCCCGGTCTCCGACTATGGCTATATCGCCAAGGACGGCGACATCTGGATCTATACCGGCATCACCTCGGTCAACGGCGACAGCAGCAACATCGGCTTTTTGCTGGCCAACGAGCGCACCGGTGAGAGCCGGTACTACGTCATCGCCGGCGCCGACGAGAAATCCGCTATGGCCGCCGCCGAGGGTGAGGTGCAGGAGAAACGGTATCAGGCCTCTTTCCCCTCCCTCATCAACATCAACGGCGAACCCACCTATATTATGGTGCTGAAGGATTCCGGCGGTCTGGTGAAACTGTATGCCACCGTCAACGTGCAGCAGTATAACCTGGTGACCACCGCCACCACCCAGGCGGAATGCATCGCCAAGTATAAGGCGCTGTTGGGCATCGATGCCACGGAACAGCCGGAGAGCGAATCCGTCACCGCCACCGTCACCCTCGCCGCCATCCACCAGATCGTCGTGGATGGGGACACCTATTTCTATCTGGTGGATGAACAGCAGAACATCTACCGGGCCAAGGCCGCCAGCCACCCGAAAATGTTGCTCCTGTCCCCCGGGGACACCCTCACCCTGACCCTGTCCGGGGACCTGGTCACAGCGTGGGAAAAGGGCGAATGATACGGCTTAAATAAACAACGGCGCCGCTTCGGTGAAGCGGCGCCGTTGTTTGTCCTTTGCGCTGAAACGTCCGTATACCGTTTGCTGACGGGGCCGGCAAAGCGGGCCCCGTTTTTTCGGCTTTTGGCGCTTAATTTAATGTATCTACGTATGAAAACAATTCCTCGAAACCGCCGTGGGGATAGGCATCGACCGGTTCAGCGTTTTTGTTGATCAGACAGTCGGTGAGCAGAAACACATTCATACCCAGTTGCCCGGCCACCATATCCTCCGCCACATCGTTTCCGACCATCAGGCACTCCTCCGGGGCCACCTGCAACCGTTCCAGTATGTCCTCATAGTAATGCAGGTTCGGCTTGCAATATCGAGAGGTCTCAAAGGTTGTATACAACGCAAAATCCTCCGGTTTCAGTCCGGCCCAGCGGATGCGGCTCTCGGTGGCGACGCTGGGGAAAAGCGGGTTGGTGGCAAGGGCGACACGGTATCCTTTTTCTTTGACGTGGGCAATCAACTCCGCCGCCCTCGGGGCAAAGCCGCAGACGTCTTTTATCTTCTGAAAGTCGGTAGCATAAAATTCATCAAACAAATGCCTGTCCTTTTGAACCGATGCGCCGTAGTTTTTCTCAAGCGTATCCCAAAAGACCTCCTCATTTGTCTGGGCGCCGGTGTTTTTCACCATAGCGACGGTGCCGGTCATAATAGCGGTGGAGAGGAGCATCGGACTGTATCCGGCAGGCTCGGCGGCACGGGTCAGGCCGCTTACATAAGCCTTGGCAAAGGCGTCCTGATCCATCGGCAGTAAGGTGCCGTCCAAATCAAACAAAATCGTTGTAATCGCCATACGATCACCTTTCTTTCAAAGTCTTTTCACGCTTGTCGGTCGCTTCCCGCACCAGCACGTAAACCGTAGAGGCGATGGGCACGGAAAGCAGCATACCGACAGGGCCGGCAACACCGCCGCCGACGGTGACGGCGGCCAGGATCCACATACTCGGCAGATTGACACGGCTGCCCATCACCTTCGGATAGATCAGGTTGCCTTCGATCTGCTGAAGGACGATGATGTAAACGAGGAACAAAACCGCCTTTATTGGATCTACCGTCAAGATCATAAACGCACCGACAGCGGCTCCGATAAACCCGCCCACAACAGGAATTAAAGCGGTTACACCCACAAGAGCGCCGATCATCGGGGCGTAAGGGAAGCCGAACAGCCACATACCGATCATACAGAGGACACCGAGAATAACGGCCTCCAGAGACTGCCCGGAGATAAAATTGCGGAAGTTTTGGCTTGCAACGGATGCGGCGTGGACGGCCCACTCGCCAAAGTTCTTGGGCACCCAAACACGGATCATCCGTTTTGCCTGAGCCTTTAACGTATCCTTGCTGAACAGGATGTAGATGGCAAAAACAAAGGCGATAAAGAAGTCGAAGATGCCGCCCACCAAGGAACCGATCGTTCCAACGGCGGTGTTGACGATCGTACCGCTCTGATTTTGCAGCCAACTCTGCATGGTGTTAAGAATTTTCTCCCAGTCGGTATTCAGCAGAATATTTCCAAGCGGGAGTTCGGCAAGTTCGGCCTCGCTCATTGCGCTCAGGGTGTGAACAAAATCCATAACGCCTTGTACGATGACCTTGATGGCGTCCACAAGTTCGGGGATAACCAGCCGAATAACGCCGGCCAGAATGCCAACGATCAGAACGAGGGAAATGAGGAAGGATACCGGCCTGCGCCACTTTTGCAGACCTTTTTTCTTGGTCTTGCTCCAGATGTGCGATTCAAAAAACCGCATCGGCACATTGAGGATCAGGGCAACGGCAAAGCCGAGAATCAGCGGCATAACCAGTCCTGCAACCCAAGACACCGCATCGGCAATAACGCCAATGTTCTGCACGCCCAGGAATATCAGGATGCAGGCGGTGGCGATGCCGATCAGCCACCGTGACAGTTTCTTTTTCTTTTCCGATGTGAATTCCATACGATCAACTCCTTTAATTCGCTGTTTTTTTGTCTTTTGATCTTTTCCATAGGAAATACGAGAGGAACGAAACGACCGCAAAGCCGACTGTAAGACTGGTTGATACCCAAAACATCGGGGAGCGTGGGTCGGTGATACTTGTGCCGAGCAGAGTCGAAGCGATCGTACTGGGGAGCACCCCCAAAAAACTACTCAGTATGTAGTTGCGGAAAGGCATTTTCATAGCCCCGAAATACAGACTTACGGCATCCCCCGGCACACAAAACAGTGTACGCAGAAAAAAGGACAAAAAGTTCTGGTTCTGGTTTTCGCCGCTGATAAACCGGGCAAGTCCGGGGTGCTTTTGGCACAGTTTGTCGGCAAAATTCGTTCCCGAGGCTCTGCCGATCCAATACGGAATGGTCAGTTCCACAAGCACACCCACCATATTCACAATGAGCGCATGGCCCGGCTCAAACAGAAACCCGCCCAGCACATTCAGGATAATGATCGGGAAAAACACGGTCAGCGACTTAAAGGCATAGAGCAAAACAAGAAACAGCGCCGCATACAGAGGTTCCTCCGGCGCAAAGTTCAGCAAACTTTCGGCGGTGATCTCCTTTCCCGAAAACAGATAGACCCCCATAAATACGGCACACACGATAAGCGGCGCAAAGCGTAATAGCGTAAGCGCTGTGTTTCTGATCTTATTTTTCATAGGCTATGCTCCTTTATTGGAACCCCGAAAAGCCGTCGAGCGTTTCGACGGCTTTTTTGCGGGGGTCACTTATGATGCTTTATAAGTCCGAATGCTTTGGAGAGTTCCATCGCCAGAAGAGGAACCAGAATAAGGCCTACGCCCAACAGATAAAGTTCCCAAGGCAGGGCAACCAGACCAAAAGCCGTCTTTATGGGAGTAAACAGCACCAGAGCCACCAGCAGCGTCGATGCCAGTGCCGCCCAGTTGAGTTTGTGATTCTTAAACACACCGATCTTGAACAAGGAATGCTCAGAACGCATATTGTAGGCCTGGACGATCTGAGAAAGAGCCAGAACCATAAAAGCCAGGGTCTGGCCGCCCGCCAGCGTGCCGGTCACGTTTTCAGCAACCTTGAACCCAACCAGCGTGAGGGTGGCGAACATAATGCCCTGCAGCACCACACGGATACCAAGACCGTGAGCAAAGATGCCCTCATCCTTCGGCTTCGGTTTGCGGTCCATAACGTCCGATTCCACAGCCTCCATACCCAGCGCAATGGCCGGCAAAGAGTCGGTCACCAGGTTGATCCACAGGAGCTGCATCGAAAGAAGCGGCGTCTTATGCCACAAAAGCATCGCCATAAACACCGTGATGACCTCACCGATATTGGTGCCCAGCAGGAAGCCGACAACCTTTTTGATGTTGGCATAGATGCCCCGCCCTTCACGGACGGCATCCACGATGGTGGCAAAGTTATCATCGGTCAGCGTCATATCGGCGGCACCTTTGGCACCGTCGGTGCCGGTGATGCCCATGGCACAGCCGCTGTCGGCGGCTTTACGCGCCGGAGCGTCGTTGA
>CAYSRL010000077.1:0-6411 GCA_964433515.1 uncultured Ruminococcus sp. | reverse complement strand
TCATAGATACACGGAACAATTTCTTCACCTTTGGAATTTATGTATCCTATTTTTTCGTCATTTGTATAATTTTCATCATTTTCTACTTGCTTCTTAACCATCGCAATGCCATCTTTTGAAAATGGAGCAGCATCAGTATATATGGGTTCAATCTGATAAACGCCATCCTTGTCAATATAACCTACAAGACCTGTGCTTTTATCATATGCTACAGCCAAACCGTTTTCAGCATAATATCCTATATATGAATCTGACTGGCTTATAAGGTCACCTTTATAGTTGTATGAATATATGATGTGACTATCGTCATCATTTTCACAGCTATCTGACACAAAAAACAAAGGTTCTTCTTCACTGTACTTGATTTTTACTTCCTCATTATCACTTGCTTGCTTCTGTCTACACGCTGATAAAGTGAAAATCAAACTCGCCGCCAAAATAATACTCACTAATTTTTTAAACATTTTTCCATTCCTCCTTAAAATAAAAAAGTGCGCCAACCGAAGTCAACGCACTGAAAAACGCAGACTCCAATTGTCGCCAAACAATCTATTCGAAGTATAGGTGAACTACACAATCAAACGGGAGCTACATTTTTACCAAAATGAGTTCGCTTAATTGTGTAGCAAAAGAAGGTATAATATCCCTATAAAAGAAAATACACCTATAACTACGAATATTTAGATTGTTTGGCAGAAATAGTATACCACAGTTTTTAGTGTTTTGCAACAATTTTATACAAAATATCGTTTGTTGTTTAAATTCGTTATAAACACGCAGATCAAAATCCCCCTTGCGGTGGATGACGGTTCAGAGTCCGGAGGGATGGAAGACCCCTGCCCTACGCCCCCATAGTACCTCGGCAGACTCTGTAGGGGTCGGGTTTCCCGACCCGCAACAAACAAAGCACCGACACAGCCGTGTCGGTGCTTTGTTGTTTGTATATGCTCCCCGGTTCCCTCTGTCAGGGTCACACCCTATGCGTGCTCCTGGCGGAGGCCGTCCCTGCGGCCACAGGAAGGGCCGCCGTTTGTGCGGTGTAGGAGGTGACACCCAAAATCGTTTCTCCGTCGATCTGCAAGGCGGTGGGCCGGTCATATTCGACGGTGATCTCCTTTCCTTCGAGGATGTCCACGTGCCTGGTATGCTTCACGTGCTCACCCTTGAACAGCGACGGAAAGATCATCAGCGTTTTCAGTTTGCCCGAGCCGTGAAACACCATCGTCGAGAGCATTCCGGAATTTCTCACCTGGTTGGGTGTGGGCATCATACCGCCGCCGTAAAATCTGCCGTTCATCGTCGGGGCGATCCACACTTTTTGGTATGTATGGGTCTTTCCGTCCACCGTCACCTTGGCGTTGGTCGGTTTATAGTGAAACAGCAACCCCTTTATGGCGATGGCGGTATAATTCACCTTCTTGCCGGGGGTCTTTTTCAGTTCGTCGCCGACCTGACAGCAATAACCGTCAATGCCGTAACCCACGCCGTTGATAAAGCGGTATCTCTTTCCGTTCACCACCACACTGGGAAGTTCTTTCAGGTGTTCGGTGATGGGGAACGGATTGCACTCTTTTGTGTGTCCGAGGTCGTGGGCAAAGTCGTTGCCGGTGCCGTTGGGGAAATACAAAACCTCATTATGAAAATCAACGCCTTCCGTGTCGTTGATAAAGCGGTTGAGCGTTCCGTCACCGCCGGCCAGCAGGATAAAGTCGTTTTCTTCCAATCCCGAGAGAAACACACCGTAGTTTTTGATGTTCAGAATATCAATAAATTTCAGTTCGGCATCCATCAGCACCTTAAGCATTTGGATGTCCTCGCTATTGTTTTTGGTGCCTGCCATAGAGTTATAAAGAACGTATCCGATACCCATTTTAATACCCCTTAACTGTTTATTTTGAGAAGCAAGATGGTGCTTCAGCGTTTTACAAGTCAAATATACTGTCGAATTTACAACTAAAGTTCAATTCAACCTCAACAATTATTGATAAAAGGCGGCGGCTCACGCCGAACGGCTGCTATAGGCGTGTTCCTTTTTGTAACAGAGGAAGTGTGCGGCCGCACAGATCGGCAGCGCCGCCAGCAGATCGATAACCGAGTGCTGTTTCATAAACACCGTTGACACACAAATGAGCAAGGCGGTTATCACAAAAGCGGCCTTCCACCCCTTGGAGCGTATCCTCCTGGACCATAGGGCCGCCTCCATCACCGCCAACGAGCCGATCACGTGGATGGAGGGACACACGTTGGTGTTCGTGTCAAACTGATAAAAGCCCGCAATAAAGCGTGTCAGAAGGTTATCTCTTTCAAATTCGACAGGACGGAGTTCCTGACAAGTCGGGAATATAAAGTAGATCAGCATCGCCGCCGAATAGGTGATGATGATGTATTTCATCATACGCTCAAAGGTTTCCACGTCGTAGAGCAAGGTGTAGAGGTGCATCCCGATCAAATACACGAACCAAAACAGATAGGGTATCAAAAACCATTCGCAAAACGGGATCCAGTCATCAACGCCGCAATGCACCGGATAATAGTGATCGACCGTATAAAAGCGTTCGACGAACATAAACAACAACCCAAACACCGGCCAGAACAAAAGCAGTTTTACGTGCTTGAACTCGCCGGAGGAGATGTTGCTGAGTCTTAGTTTACGATAGTCAACGGTTGGTGTTTGCATAGCGCTCTCCAATAAGTTGGCGTTCCATTTTCTCCCGGATATGCTCACCCAGCGCATCGGTCTTGGAGGCTTTTACGGTGTCTGCCGGAATGACCTCCAGAACGTCGAGGTACACATCGGTGTGATGGAACGGATAGTTTTTGTGGATCTGTTCGGTTCCCGAAACGAACAAGACGACGATCGGCGCATTCGCCTTTTGTGCGATCTTAAATACACCGTTGTGAAACGGCAACAGGTTGCACTCTTTGCTGCGGGTGCCTTCGGGATAGATGCCGACGGACACCTCTCCCTTTTGGAGAAGTCCGGCGGCTTTATGTATGGTTTTCAGTGCGTTTCTCGGGTTTTCCCGGTCGATCGCCATAAAACAGCATTTCCGGATGAACCGCCCGAAGATGGGGATCTTGAAGTTGGCCGCCTTTGACACGAACGCCGGCTGCCACTTTTTGAAAACGTGCCAGGTGATGATCGGGTCAAAATTGGAACGGTGGTTGCTGACAAACAACAGATTTTTCGTATCCTGCTCAACCATAGCAACGTTGCTTGGATGTATCCGGATCCGCAGGATCTTCATCGCCAGCGCCGTCGCCCCGTTCAGGAGCGTGCGGTAAAACCGGCTGTGGTTCTCATACTCTTTCTTCGGGTTCACGAACAAACTGCAAACAACGAGAAACAAAACATAGATCACAAACGCCGCCAAAAGCAGACCGGCGATCTTTAATACGAGCATCCGTCTTCCCCCTCCCTCCGGGACTCCTGTTGGAGCCGTTTGGTCAATTTCAGCAATCTGGGACGGTTGTACCGTTGTATGAGGATAAACGGCAGATTGAAAAACACGGCATAAAGCACGTAAATAAGAATTCCGCCTATGCCCGGATAAAGTTTTAGGCAGTATAGACCCGTCACACAGAGCAAAGAATGGATCAACTCTGCGACGCAGGTCTCCTGCAGCATACGAGGCATACGCTCTCTGTAGTTTCCCGAGAGATTTTTGGCCGGCATCCATTTCGGCAAGACTCTGCTCATATCCGGCACTTTATTCTGCCATTTGCGGATGCCCAGTTTTTCATAGATCCGCCCATCCCGCTCAAACCCATAACTGCGGTAGGGGAACAGGTCGGGACGAAACCACCTTTTGGGAAGCAATCTTCCTGCAAAAAAGGCGATCACCCCCGTCAGGATCAAATACCAAAAACAGTTCCAAAACTTCAAATCTTACCCCTCGCTTGCAGGGTGCTGTGCTTCTGCCCCGTCCATTATCTGAAATACGGTGAATTTTCCTTGGCAAGCCATATACAGGATGGCGACGACAGCGGCACCCAATGATTCTAATAGCATATCCAGTATGGTGTCGGTCAGTCCGATATCTATATAACCCTTTACAGGGAGTTTCTGACCGTTCACAATGACCTCTTCGATATTTTCAATGGAGCCTGCGGCTCCCACGCCCTCATCCAAGAGATAAGAGTTTATGTGTGTGACCACCGTATCGTCCTGCATATCCATACCCAAAAAGGTGTCGGCACTAAATTCGCAGAACTCCCACAAAACAGCGATCGCCATGGAAAAGCACAGGGCGAAGACGGCGGTCATCGCCCTTTTCTTTTTATCGTTTCCCACGAACTTTTCAAACAGAAACAACCCGAAAAAGGCGAACATCACACCGCCGCTGATGTGCAGCATCTTATCCCACCAGGAAACCGTGTAATACAGGTTATAGCACTGTCCCAGTGCGGGGCCGATGGCGTAAAACAAGGCGAACAGGTACACCGGCAAGACGATTTTACAGCGGAACACCCGCTCTATGAACAGCGGCGCTAAGAGGATCAGCGGTGTTGCCGCCGCAAGAAGGAGCCGGTTATGGTGCTTTCCGGCAATCATCTCCACGATCGTAACGATGGCGAACAGTTCGCAGGCCGTCAGACTTATCCGGCGAATGTATTTTTCCCGTTTTGTCAAACGATCACCCCCAAACGGTCGTCTCAGGTATCATAGGTTCCGTTTTTGATGGCGGTAATATGCTGCATAACGTACATTATGAAGGACATCAGCATAATGCCGACACACACGCCCACCAAGATCAGCGAAACGGCATCGGGGATGGTATACCAGATCAAATGGATGGCCATCATCGCATACAGGACGACGGTGGTCAGTTTTCCGTGCCACACAGCCCCTTTGACCGTGCTCGTTTTCTTAATGGAAACAAGCGCCGCAATTCCTGTAAACACCTCTTTTACCACCAGCAGAGCCAGGGGTATCAGCATATAGGTGAACCGGAAGACCAGGCAAAACAGCATCGCCATTTGCGTCAGTTTGTCGGCGATGGGGTCGAGCGCCTTGCCGAAATCGCTGATCATATGGAATTTGCGGGCAATAATACCGTCTACGATATCCGTAAGGCCGGAAAGCAGCAAGACCATCAGCGTCCAGAAGTAATCCTCTCTGCCGATATACAGCCAGACGATAACCGGGATCAGACACAGTCTGAAAAAAGAGAGAATGTTCGGTATGGTCAGTATTTTCTTCTGATATTTTGTCGTGGTATCGGTAGCCAAATAGATCAACCCCCATTTTTGCATTCTGTGAGCACAGTATAAACAGCGAATTGCAACTCAAGTTCAACCCAACCTCAACTTTTGTTGAAAAAAGAGGTATCCGCCCGCAGGCGGACAGCGGCTCTTTTGTTGTAAGCGAAGACCCCCGGCACAGCCGGGGGTCTTCGCTTACAGGAAAGGGAACCTCCCAGACGGAGGTTCCCTCTGTTTATTTCCGTTTGTTCTTTGCCTCGGCCTTTAACCGCAGTTCTTTCTGCAATATCCGCTTGCGCAGGCGGAGGCTTTCGGGGGTGGCCTCCAGCAGTTCGTCGTCGTTGATAAACTCCAGACACTGCTCCAGGCTGAGGACGGTGGGAGGAATCAGCCGGAGCGCCTCGTCCGAGCCGCTGGCCCGGGTGTTGGTGACGTGCTTTTTCTTGCACACGTTTACCACGATGTCCTCGTCCTTGGGGCTCTGTCCCACGATCATCCCCTCATACACCGGCACGCCGGGGCCCACAAACAGCGCACCCCGGTCCTGGGCGCCCCACAGACCGTAGGCACAGGTCTCGCCGGTTTCGTGCACCACCAGAGAGCCCTGCACCCGCTGGGGGATCTCCCCCTTATAGGGCTCATAGCCATCAAACAGGCTGTTCATAATGCCGTTGCCGTTGGTGTCGGTGAGGAATTGCTGGCGATAACCCATCAGACCCCGGGAGGGGATGCGGAATTCCAGATGGCTGATGCCGGTATCCCGGGTGCCCATATTGATAATTTCCGCCTTGCGGCTGCCCAGCCGCTCCATCACGGCGCCCACATATTGCTCCGGCACCTCGATGACCAGCAGTTCCATCGGCTCCAACAGGGTGCCGTCGGCATCCTTTTTATAGATCACCTGAGGACGGCTCACCGCAAACTCATAACCCTGCCGGCGCATAGTTTCGATCAGGATGGACAGGGACAGTTCGCCCCGGCCGGACACCTTGAAGGCGTCGGTGGTGTCGGTCTCCTCCACCCGCATACTCACGTTGGTCTCCACCTCTTTGAACAGGCGGTCCCGGAGGTTACGGCTGGTGACGAATTTACCCTCACGCCCGGCAAAAGGAGAATTGTTCACCATAAACAACATCGAAATGGTGGGCTCGTCGATGCGGACAAAGGGGAGCGGATCGGGGTGCTCCGGGTCGCAGGCGGTCTCGC
>CAYSRL010000076.1:0-6433 GCA_964433515.1 uncultured Ruminococcus sp. | reverse complement strand
CCAATATCCATGGCAGTTGCCTGTGCCTCGGTACCGGTATAATAGACATCGGTCATGCTGGCGCAATTGTAAAACGCATAGCTGACGATGGTGGTGACGCTGTTTCCGATGGTTACCGAGGTCAGGTTGGTGCATTCGTAAAACGCCCGATAGCCGATGGTGGTAACGCTGTCCGGGATGGTCACCGAGGTCAGGCTGGTGCAATAGTTAAATGCATACCAGTCGATGGTGGCGACGCCGGCCGGGATGGAATAGGCACCGAATTTACCACCGGGGAACTGAATGAGCGTTGTTTGATCCTTGTTGAACAAAACGCCATCCGCCGAACAGTAATTGGCATTATTCTCATCTACCTCAATTGCGGTCAGGCTGGTGCAAGCCTCAAACGCACCCCGACCGATGGTGGTGACGCTGTTCGGGATGGTCACCGAGGTCAGGCTGGTGCAAGACCAAAACGCAAAACCGCCGATGGTGGTGACGCTGTCCGGGATGGTCACCGAGGTGAGGCTGATGCAATAGTAAAACGCAGAACTGCCGATGGTGGTGACGCTGTCCGGAATGGTCACCGAGGTCAGACTGGTGCATTCGCAAAACGCACGATTGCCGATGGTGGTGACGCTGTCCGGGATGGTCACCGAGGTCAGGCTGGTGCAACCGTAAAACGCCCTCTCGCCGATGGCGGTGACGCTGTCCGGGATGGTCACCGAGGTCAGGCTAGTACAATTGTTAAACGCCCAATCGCCGATGGTGGTGACGCTGTCCGGGATGGAATAGGATCCCTTTTTACCGCCGGGGCAGTAAATGAGTGTGGTTTTATCTTTATTGAACAAAACGCCATCCACCGAACAAAAGTTGGCATTATCCTCATCCACCTCAATAGCGGTCAGACTGGTACATTTGTAAAACGCATATCTTCCGATGGTGGTGACGCTGTCACCGATAATCGCCGAGGTCAGGCTGGTGCAATAGTAAAATGTATAATCTCCGATGGCGGTGACACTGTCGCCGATAGTCACCGAGGTCAGGCTGGTGCAATAGGAAAACGCCTCATAGCCGATGGTGGTGACGCTGTTTCCGATGGTTACCGAGGTCAGGCTGGTGCAACAGTAAAACGCATAATCTCCGATGGTAGTGACGCTGTCCGGGATGGAATAGGATCCCTTTTTACCGCGGGGGTATTGAACGATCGTGGTTTTATCTTTATTAAATAAAACGCCATCCACCGAACAATAGTTGGCATTATCCTCATCCACCTCAATAGCGGTCAGACTGTCGCAACTGTCAAACGCACGATAGCCGATGGTGGTGACGCTGTCACCGATAATCACCGAGGTCAGGCTGGTGCAATAGTAAAATGTATCATCTCCGATGACGGTGACGCTGTCGCCGATAGTCACTGAGGTCAGGCTGGTGCACTTGTAAAACGCAGAACTGCCGATGGTGGTGACGCTGTCCGGGATGGTCACCGAGGTCAGGCTGTCGCAACTGAAGAACGCATACTCGCCGATGGTGGTGACGCTGTCCGGAATGGTCACCGAGATCAGGCTGGTGCAACACCAAAACGCATCAATGCCAATAGCGGTAACGGGATAGCCGCCCAAAGACATAGGAATGATCACATCGCCGCCGCTGCCGTTATAGCCGGTGATGATGGCTTCGCCGTCAAGGATCTCATACTCAAAATCGCTCTCAGGGGCGGCAGTATAGGGGGCCTGGCTCAAGATCCGCAGGATGCCGTCGTTATACTGCACCTCGTATTTGTTGCCGTAGTCATCCCGGGACACCACCCGGAGATAGCCGTCGGGGCCGTTTTCATACACGTATCCATTATAAGTATAGGTTGCCGGCCAGCCCAGAGCCTCCAACTCAGCCAAAAGGGTCTCGTCAATGGGCAGCTCCTCATAGGTGATGTGCTGATAGAACACGGTATAACCGTTTTCGGTCACGATATATCGCTGATATTCCCGCTCCGGCATCGTGCCGCCGAATCCGCCCACGAAAAACACCTCATACATACCGGTATCGGTGTTGTAAAAGGGTCGGGTGCCCTGAATGCTGGAATCCCAGATGGGATAGTTGCGGATATCCGCCATCTGCTGCTCGGTGGGAGCAAAATACAGATTGAGCAGAGCCTCAAACTCGTCAGCAGGGGTAGGAACACTGGTATAACCGAGGGCCTCCGCCTCCTCCCAGGGATACAGAATTCCGCAGAGCTTTTGGATCATAAACTCGGCACCGAGGGTGTAGTATTGATCCAGAAAATTCAGATTCTGCTGAAAAATGGATTCCAGATCTTCTTGAACCGCCTCCTCTGCCGCACTCACCGGCAGGGTAAGGGTGCCCAAGGGGATGCAGGTCAGCAACATTATCGTTGCCAACAGGACGGATAACAGTTTCTTCATAGTTTTTCCTCCTTTTATATAAATCACGGACTCAAGTCCGTTTAAACAACGGCACAATGACGGTCAGCAGGATACCCGCCAGCACCAACGCCAAAGGCTGGAGCAGGGACAGGGTGCTCTGGAGCGCCCACATCAGGCAGGACACCAGACCCACCGCCGCAAACAGCGTCTGCACCACCAGCGCCAAATGGCTCTTGGTCCGCAGACTGCGGCACACCGACAACGCCCAAGCGGTGCCCAAAATGTGGCCGTTGGAGGCCATCACGGCGGGCATACTGTCGCTGGTGCGCTCTGCCAACTGCACATAGGCACGTCCTGCCGCCGCCGGCAACACGTCCACATAATATTCTTCCAATTCAAAACTCTCGCACAGATCCTGGGTGCCGATATTGGGGTCGCAGGAGCGCACCAGCAAAGTCACCTGAGACCGGCCCAGATCCTGCAATGCCTCCTGAATCTCCGGGTCGGGCAGATAGGACACCACAAACATCGCCGACAACTGACCGCCCATAGACAGATACACCAGACGGCGCCCATTCTTCGCATAGCGGGCCTCGTAATCCGACGAAGGCACATCCACAGCGTGGTTCTGGAGCAGACGGCGGTTGCCCACCAGCACACGGCGGCCATCCACCCAGCCGGACAGACCCATCCCCTGCTCATACACCAAGGTATCCACCTCGCTGAGCAGTTCCTCTTTGTTCTCAATGATTCGGCGGAAGATCATCGACAGAGGGCCTCCCGCCCGCACCGTCAGGGATGCGGCGGTGAGGATCGCCTCGTCAATGTGGGTGCCGGAGAAGGTCTTGATGCCGTGGAGCAACATACTCTCGTCCGGATACAGGTCAGCAATATCCACCACCAAGGCGTCCAGGTTACCGAACTGGCGCACCGCCTTCCATCCCACCAGGAATCCGCCCCGGGACAACATCACCCGGGCGCACTGATTCAGCGGGAACTGAACCGCTATCTGGGTGACCTGCATAGACACGCACACCATCGTCACAAACACCGTCAGCCAGCCCCAGAAGCCCTCGGTGCCCTCGCCCAACAGCGCCACCAGGGACAGCAGGATAGACAGCACGAAGGCGATGGGGGTCACAAAGCGGCTCCATTCATCACCCCGGTGGGGATCATAGGCGTTGCTCAGATAATCGGTCAGGAAGCCGGTGCGGTGGAAATAGCCCACGGTGGCTTCGCCGGTGCCGGCGGCACGGCGCCCGATCTCCTGGGCGGCGTTTTCCTCTTCGATCAGGGTGGCGGCGTATTTTTCGCCGGGATAGGATACGAAGGCAAAATTCCGGCGCACCCCCACCGCCTGGGCATAATGACCGGCGGCGCACAGCACCATCAGCACACCCGCCAACGGCGCACCATACGGCAATTCGGCGGTGGAAGGAACGATGTGCAGCAGCACCTCTGCCAGCGCCACCGCCGATGCCAACGCCGGGGCAGAATCGCTGTTGGCCTTTAGGGTGAACAGACCCGCCCAGCCACGGCCAACGGCGGAATAATTCAGGCCAATCATCAGCACCAGCATAAACAGTTGGGCGGACAGATACCCCACGCCGGTCATAGGCGAACCGCCCAAGGTCAGCATAGTCAGCAGCAGCATCGCCACCTCCAACACACCGGTCAGCACCAAGGTCACCAGAGCGGTGCGCTGACGATACAGCAATTCGCTGGCTACTGCTTTGGTATCTTCATAGCCGCTGTAATCCTCGATCACCGGCTCTTCTTCCTCTTCCTGGCTCTCCTCCTCCGGCTCGTTCTCTTCTTCCTCATCGCCATTCAGCGTGAATTCCCGCACCTTTTCTTCACGGGCACGCTGCAGACGCTCCTCCGGATCGGCCTGATCCTCCAGAGAGGGCATATCCTCTGTGGGCTCGATATCCTCCACACGCACCATCTCTTCCAGAGATAATTGGTCCGGCAACTGCTCCGCCACCGATTTTATTTCGGTTTCCGGCTCATCCACCGGCTTTGCCTCGGCATCCGGCTTGTCGGTCACCTCGGACAGATCCGGAACGACCCGGGTCTGGTCCAATTTCTCCGCTTTCTCCTTACGGGGGATGACCTCGCCCGAGGGCAGAACGATCTGCATGGTGATGGTATCCGCCACCGCCTTGACCTCTGGGAACTCATCCACCCCCAACTCAGAGGGATGCGCTTGCTCAGGTGCTTCTGCCGTTTCCGGCTCCGGGGCGTTGGAATTGTAATGACCGATGGGTTTCAGACCCCAATCGTTCCAACTTTCCTCATCCGCTTCGGTTTCCTGCTTTTTGCGTCCGAACACGCCGAAAATACCCCGCTTTTTCTTCGGGGTCTCCTTCGTTTGCTCCCCATCGGGTTCCGGCTCGGGGGTCGAGTCCGGTTCGGGGATAGGCTCAGCCTGTTCCTCCGGCTCGGGCACCGGTTCCGGGTCGGGTTGCGCCTCCTTTGCCGAGGGGTCGTATATCTTCACGTCCTCCTCGGGAGCCTCCTCGACCGGAGCGGCTTTCTCCGGTGTATACACCCGCACATCCTCCTCCGGTTCGGGAGCAGGAACCGCCGGTTTTGCCGTGTGGGACACCGCCTCACGGCCTTTCATCAATTGATTCACCAATTCGTCTACGTTGATCTTGCTTTTTTCAGGACTATCATACATAGGTCATTCACCCCTTATATACATCCGTTATTATTTCTTTTGAATCGCCGGGATCCCCTGGCGCTGACGGGCGGCCTCATACAACACGATGCCGGTGGCCACCGACGCATTCAGGGAGTTGATCTGACCCGCCATGGGCAGAGAAAGAATGAAATCGCACTGTTCTTTAACCAAACGGCTGATGCCCCGACCCTCGGAGCCCACCACCAGCGCCATCGACCCGGTCAGGTCGGTGCGGCACCAGGTTTCGCCGTCCATATCCAGGCCATATACCCAGACCCCCTGCTTTTTCAGGTCTTTGAGGGTCTCGGTAATGTTCGCCACCCGGGCAACCGGCACGTATTCCACCGCACCGGCAGAGGCCTTATACACCGTAGAAGTGAGCCCTGCCGCCCGGCGCCGGGGCACGATGACGCCGTGGGCGCCCGCCGCCTCGGCTGTCCGCAGGATGGCGCCCAGATTGTGGGGGTCCTCCAGTTCGTCGCAGACGATAAAGAAGGGAGCCTCTCCCCTCTCGGCGGCCAGGGCGAACAGATCCTCCACCGTGGCGTATTCCTTGCAGGCCGCCACAGCGATGACCCCCTGATGGTTGGGCGCCATACTGTCCAGCTTTCGGCTGTCCACCTCTTTGACCGGCACATTCAGTTGCCGGCACTTGGCGATGATGGGGCCGATGCTGCCCTGCCGGTCGCCACGTGCCACCAGCACGCTGTCCAGCGGCCGACCGGATTTCAGTGCCTCCATAACGGCGTTGCGCCCGGCAATATAATCTTCATAGCGTTTCTGCTCTTGTTCCATAATCCTTCCACCTTTAAATGGTATAGTTTCCCATAGTTAGACAGATACACTATACCATATCTTGTGTCAAAAAACAAGGTCATTCCACAAAAAATAGTGCTTTTTTGTAAAAAACCGCAGAAAAAGACCCCGGAACGCTCCGGGGTCTTTCGTCTGGTTATGCGGTTTAGGCGGCATTGCCCAAAGTAATGGATGTAGACGGAGAAACCACGTTTCTGTGAATACCGACTTTATCAAACAACTCGTCAAACATCGCAGTATACTTTTCCGGTATGTCGTAGAGCTTATCATAACGGTTATATTCATCGTCGTAATAAGATACAAAAATGGAATATATTCCGTTATCATAATATAGTTCGCCCACATCTTGACCAAACAGGTGCGCTGTGCTGTAACCGGAAATCGTCAAAGAGCTCAGATAATAGTCATAGTAACTCTTGTCGGATCCGGTAATAGGGGTTACGGTATTCAACACGTCCTCAATGGCCTGTCGTTGGGCGCTGGTAAGGGTGCCCTGCTTTTCTTCACCAGTATCGTAATCGTAGAAGTAATACCCATACTCCCGGATCTCATAACCGTTTTGCAG
>CAYSRL010000075.1:0-6483 GCA_964433515.1 uncultured Ruminococcus sp. | reverse complement strand
TCAAAATGCAAAACGCCCGATCCCCCGCCAGCCGGTCGGCGGGGGTCAGTTGATAATCGTGCAGACACCCGGCGCCGGTGCCGGACAGCATCTCCAGACGCACCTCATCGGTGTCCCCCAGGATGTTCTGGGCCGCCACATACAAGGGATAGGTGGTGGCCAGCACACGCCGGCGGGTGTCCCGCTCTTCCCCGGTCATCAGGGACAAAACGGCACTCACCGCCAGTATCACCGCCAGCAGAAGCGCCACCGGCCCATAATGTCGTAGTGTGGATCTCATAGGGATTTTCCTTTACTGCGAGTATAATTTGCTTTCGATTTATCTTAAAGTATAATTATTTTGCTCCAAATGCCGGTCTAGACCGGTTTTTTGCAGGGCTTTTGCCAACAATAGGCCGCCGCCCACGCAGGCGATCAGCTGTCCGGCCGCCACCGATCCCATCCACAGGAACCAGGCGGGCCAGGTGCGGGGCCCCACCACCAGGGTCAGTTCGGTGCCCACGATCAGGGCGTTGATCACCACCGGCGGCAGGGTGGACAGCACCGGCAGACCGCCGACACGATGCCCCCGCAGACGATAGGAAAGCCACGCCGCCAGACCGGTGGCCAGGGTGCCCAGCAGGATGTCCAGAGCCCCCGCCACGTTGGCGCCCATAGACAGACCCACCAGGTTGGAGATGGCACACCCCACCGTCAGACCGGCCACCGCCGCCGGGGAATACGCCGCCAGCACGGTGAGCGCCTCCGCCACCCGGCACTGGATCGTGCCGAAGGAAAAGGGCGCCAGCACCAAGGTCAGAGCGGTGTAGAGGCCGGCAATCAGCCCCGCCACGGCAAGAAAACGGACGTGGTTGGATCGGTTGTTGTTTTTCATTTTGATACACTCCTTAGTTTTGTTTTAAGTCAGGATGGTTTCGAACTGACTGATGATTTGCAAAACGGAGATCATCCGTATCGCACAAAGTGGGGATAGCCCTAGCGCCGCTAGGCGGTGTGCCGCCTGTGGCGGCTAGAGTCCTACAAAAGCGGATTTGTTTTCCTCTCCCGCCCTCGTAGGCACGTTCTTGATTCGCATACAAGCGTTATTCAACACGCTCTCTTCGATAAATATATTCTCTACCCTCTTTTTCCCGGCTCAGCACCCCCCGATCCAGCAGCACCTTGAGGGTGGCGCTTCGTTTGCGTCCTTGCAGACGGGCGGCTTTGCCGAACTGGGCGGCGGTGAACGCCGCCGGCAACCCGGCGGGCATCAACGCCCCATAATCGGCGGGGCACCGCAGGGTGAGGGTATCCTCCAAGGTCAGCGGCAGCAGCACCGCCCGGTGACTGCCCCGCTTGCCGTCCCGGCCCCAGCCGTCGGCGATCCGTTGCTCCTCCATATCCATCAGCACCAGCGTGACGGTCAGGTTGGGGTGCCCCAACAGGGGCAACAGATAGATCAGTTGGGCGCCCGCCTCGGTGAAGGTGCCCGTCTTGGGACTTTTCCGGGGCGGGGTGGTCTCGCCGGTGTCCGGGTCGATCCACGACAGATATTTCCGCCGGGGTATGGGGTGCACCACCGTCACCGGATACTCCGGCAACAGCGTCTCCAGTTTCCGGCGCAAAGGGGAAAACCCGCCGGTCTGTATCTCATACACCCGCTCACCGTCGAACACGTCCGCCACCCGCCCGCAGGGCAGGGTGACCTCGTGGTGGCCGGGGTTGGAGTCCAGCCACCATTTCAGGGTGGCGTGGAGGGGTTTTTCCTGCAACACGCCGATCCCGCCGGGACGGATATCCCCCGCCCGCACCCGGGCGCAGGCCTCGTTAAAATCCATCTCACTCACTCCACCTTATCCGGGCGGCAAAACTCCGGCCACGGGCGGTGTCGCCGGTGACGGTGCTCACCCCGCCCTCCTCGGCCGCCGACAGGGTCAGGATGTCGCCCAAAAGGCACTCCCCGGCAAAGTGCAGATCCACCTCGGCGGGGGTATTCTCCAGCCGCTGTGCCGGGAGATAGTCCAACATCAGGTCGGCATAATGGGTGTTGTTGAGGTGTCCGTTGCGGTCCATATCCGACCACCGCACCCGGTATTCCCCGACAGGGGCAACCCCCGCCACCGGAAACCGACCCGGGTCACCGCAGGAGATCTGCCGGGGGTGTTCCGGCAAAGGCGCCATCGCCATAAACTCGTCGCCCCGGAGCAGGCGGTGCTGATCCACCGACACCAGAGCGAACTGCATCACGCCCTCGATCAGCACCCGGCCGTCCGCATCCCGCCATTCGTAACAACGGAAAAACCGGGGGCCTTTCCGGTCCCGGTGCCAGGTGGTGAGGGTGATCCGCTCCTCCATTTCCGGCAAGCGGTGGATAAGGGTGTGCCATCGGGAGGTGACAAACACCATCCCGGTCTTCATCAGCGCCTGCCACCCCAGACCGGCATCCACCAGATGCTGTTCTCCCGCCTCCTGCTGATACCGCAGGACGGCGGACAGGCGCATTTTATCATTGGCGCCCACGTCGTAGGACGCCACTTTCAGGGACATTGTGTATTCGTTTGGTATAATTGTGTTCATAATATACCCTCTGTATAATAGTTAGAAGTTAGGAATAAGGAGTTGGGAGTGATTACCCTTTCGGGCAGAGAGGCGTTCCTCTCTCGGGTCATTCCCGCTCCGCCAGTTTGTTGGCCAGGTGGCGCAGGTCTTCCGGGTCGAAGAACTCCACCTGCAGCACGCCGCCCTTGGGGGCGGCGGTCACCTTGACCTGCCGGCCCAGACTCTCCCGCAACGCCAGTTCCACCTCGTCATAGAAACTGTCCCGGCGCTTGGGCTCGATGGGTCGGGGCGGGGTCAGGGGACGCTTGGCGGCCTTGGCCATCCGCTCCAGTTCCCGCACCGACAGACCCTTTTTCACCGCCAGTTTCGCCACGGCGACCTGCTCCTGGGCGCTCTCAAAGGCCAGCACCGTCCGGGCGTGGCCGGCGGACAGGGCACCGGCGGACACCAGTTCGGCGACCTCTTCCGGCAACTGGAGCAGACGCAGAGCGTTGGACACCGCCGGGCGGGACTTGTTCACCACCTGGGCGGCCTGCTCCTGGGTCATTCCGTAATTCTCCATCAGGGTGCGATAACCCAGCGCCTCTTCCATAGGGTTCAGATCCTCACGCTGGAGGTTCTCGATCAGCGCCAGTTCCGCCGCTTCCTGCTCGTTCATATCCCGGATGACCACCGGCACCTCGGACAGCCCCGCCATCCGGGACGCCCGCCAACGGCGCTCGCCCGCCACCAACTGATAACTGCCGTCCGGCATCGGACGAACCAACAGGGGCTGCAGCACGCCGTGCTGGGCGATGGAGGAGGACAGATCCGCCAGCGCCTCGTCGTCAAACTGTTTCCGGGGCTGATCCCGGTTGGGTACGATCTCGTCCAAAGGCAGGGTCACCGTAGTGGCGCCGTCCTCCAGAGTGTTCTGAGAAAATAACACGTCCAGGCCCTTGCCCAGACCGCCGAATTTCTTTGCCATAACGCTACCTCCTTATTGCTTTTGCAGGATCTCTTTTGCCAGTTCGGTATAGGCCTTGGCGCCCTTACCGGTCTTATCGTAATAATGGATAGGCCGCCCATAACTGGGGGCCTCCGCCAACCGCACGGTGCGGGGTATCACGGTGCCGTACACCTTCCGGGGGAAGAATTTTTTTACCTCCGCCACCACCTGTTGGGTCAGGTTGGTGCGCCCGTCGTACATAGTGAACATCACGCCCTCCAACTCCAGCGTGGGGTTATACAGCCGTTTTACCTGCCGGACGGTGGCGATCAACTGAGAAAGACCCTCCAGCGCATAATATTCCGGCTGGGCGGGGATCAGAAAGGTGTCCGCCGCCACCAACGCATTGAGGGTCAACAGCCCCAGCGCCGGCGGGCAGTCGATGAGGATATAGTCAAAGGCATCCCGGCAGGGCGCCAGCGCCACCTTCAGCCGCTTTTCCCGGTGGGGGATGTCCACCATCTCGATCTCGGCGCCGGCCAGCGCCACGCTGGCGGGCAACACCCACAGATTCTCAAAGGGGGTGGCCAGGATCGCCTCCCGGGCATCACCGTTTCCGGTGAGCAGATCGTAGGTGGACTGCTTCACCTGCCGTTTGTCCACCCCCACGCCGCTGGTGGCGTTCCCCTGGGGGTCGATGTCCACCAACAGGCATTTTTTGCCCATTGCACCCATTGCCGATGCCAGATTCACCGCCGAGGTGGTTTTTCCAACGCCACCCTTTTGGGTGACCACTGCCATAATTTTTGCCATAATCCGTTCCTCACTTGTCCGTTTTTGGGTGTTTTTCGTTCACTTTCCTATTATAAATACCAGTTTATCATAGAAAAAGGTGTCTGTAAACTGTTTTTCGGGGTAAAAATATGGTTTTTGAAGGAAAGGGAGCCGGACACCGCCGTGCGGACGGGCAACGCCCAGCCCTACCCGCTGTCTGCGTTGAGTGCAAACCGGATAGCGTGTTTCACGTGAAACGGGGCGCTCCACCCCTGTACAGACCGCTAATAAACGTTGCGCCCCCACGAGAATGGCAACGCCATTCTCCCGCAATTCTGCTTTGTAAAAACGACCGCTGAACTTTATTATCGCACCACTCGCACTGCCACCCGCAAATGGGTTATAGGCGTAGTTCCCTATACGGCTCCAACTGACAAGGGGAGGCAAGGGTTCGCTCTGCTCTTTCATCTTCTCTCAGTAGAGCCGGGGGTTATTCCACGCCTAAAGGCACCAACAAAAAAGCGGCCGGCGGAAATCCGCCGGCCACCGAAAGGTTCAGCCAATCAATCAGTCTGCCTTCTTACTCAGCATCCGGTTGGTGATGATACCCAGAATCAGCGCACAGGCAATAGCGGTGATGGTCACCTTGCCGATGGACATCGCCATACCGCCGATACCGCAGATCAGAATGACCGAGGCGGTGAACAGGTTGGCGTTGTTCTCCAGATCCACCTTCTGGATCATCTTCAGGCCGGACACGGCGATGAAGCCGTACAGGGTGATGCACACGCCGCCCATCACACAGCCGGGGATGGAATCCAGGAACGCCACGAAGGGAGAGATAAAGGACACCAGAATCGCCATCACGGCGGTGACGGTGATGGTGATCACAGAGGCGTTGCCGGTGATGGCCACGCAGCCCACAGACTCACCATAGGTGGTGTTGGGGCAGCCGCCGAAGATGGCGCCCACCATAGAGCCGACGCCGTCACCCAGCAGGGTGCGGTGCAGGCCGGGCTCCTCCAGCAGGTCGGTCTCGATGATGGAGGACAGGTTCTTGTGGTCGGCGATATGCTCGGCGAACACCACGAAGGCCACCGGCACATAGGCCACAGCCACGGTGGCGATATAAGAGCCCAGAGCGCCGGCGTCCACGTTCTTGATGCCGTCAATGGCGGTCAGGAAGGTGAAATCGGGCACAGACACAAAGGTGTTCAGGTTCACGCCATCGGCCACCAGAGCCTGGAAGGGAGCGAAATCAATGACCATCAGCGCCTCGTTGCCGGAGGCGATACCGATGAGGGTGAACACCAGACCCACGCCATAACCGGCCAGAATGCCGATGATGAAGGGGATCAGTTTGGCCATCTTCTTGCCATAGGTGGAGCACAGCAAAACCACAAGCAGGGTGACCAGAGCGCAGATCAGGGACACCCAGATGGAAGTGGACATCACAAAGGAGCCGTTGTCATCCTGGGGGCCGTAGGAGAACACGTCTTTAACGGCTGCATCGGCCAGGGACAGACCGATCAGCGCCACGGTGGGGCCGATAACCACGGGGGGCATCAGTTTGTTGATCCACTGGACGCCGGCGCACTTGATCACCAGGGCGATGATCACATACACCAGACCGGCCAGCACGGCGCCCACGATCAGGCCCAGATAGCCCAGACCCAGAGCCTCTGCACCGCCGATGGTGGTGGCGCCGGCAAAGGCGGCCAGCATAGAACTGATAAAGGCGAAGGACGAGCCCAGGAACACAGGGCTCTTAAATTTGGTGAAGAGTTGATACACCAGGGTGCCGGCGCCGGCACCGAACATAGCCGCCGAGGCGGACATACCGTTGCCCACGATGGCGGGCACCGCAATGGTGGCGGCCATGATCGCCAACAACTGCTGGATGGCGAACACGATCAACTGACCGCCCTTGGGCTTGTCTTGGACATTGTAAACCAGTTTCATTTTCTTTCCTCCTTATATTTCGAACGCCGTCTGTTTTTGCCCATAAAAAAAGCCCGCCGCATCGCCGGCAGACCGAATAAACAGATGGGGTCACTTGTCGGCGGAGGGACTCGCACAAAAGACAGACCTTGTTACTGCCCCCTATTATACTCCTCCCCTCGACAAAAGTCAAGAAAAACCGCCCGAAGGATTTCAGAATCCCGGTTTTGCGCCGGGTTGGCGTGTATCCTGCTTTCTACCCGCAAAACCTAAGCAATTCTTCGAATTGCGGGTATTCGAAT
>CAYSRL010000074.1:0-6524 GCA_964433515.1 uncultured Ruminococcus sp. | reverse complement strand
CAAAGGCGTAAGCCTTTGATTTCACCGTGAGCGCAAGCGAACGATTTCACTAAAACTGTGTGAGAGTTCAAAGTCATACGCAAAACATCCGGAATCATCCTTATTTACAGCCCGCACCAAAACAAAGACTCGACCATCCGGTCGAGTCTTTGTTGTTTTGTGCAAATCTGACTCTGCTAAAAAAGTCAGTCTGAGTGACGAGGCGGTCTCGGCGGTCTTTGCCGGTGCACAGGCCCTCCCGAAAAAGCGTTTCTTTCCTTTTCTTCGCCTATATATCGGTTTGCCTGTGTTGAAAAAAGGGTATAATAAACGCCTTTTTTGTTCATCAGTTCTTTGTGATTTCCGTCTTCAACAAGCACGCCGTTTTCCAAAACCAAAATCTTCGATGCGATCGTTGCGCTTGAAAGTCTGTGTGAAACAAAGAAGGTTGTTTTGTCCTTTCTCAGTTTATCAAACTGATTGAATATTTCCTGTTCGGCAATCGCATCAAGAGAAGCGGTCGGCTCATCCAGAATGAGAATATCGGAATCCGAGTAAAACGCCCTTGCAATCGCAAGTTTTTGCCATTGACCGATGGATGGTTCAATCCCCTCCTGCTCAAAAATACGCATAAGCGGTGTGTCGTATTCTTTTGGCAGGTTGCGGATAAAACCGTCTGCGGTGCTCGAATGTGCTGCCCGCTGGATCTCGTCGATGTCCATCGGCTTATTTATTTCACCGAAACAAATATTCTCTTTGACCGTAAAAGCATATTTGCCGAAATCTTGAAAGATTGCGCCAAAGGAAGAATACAACGCATCCGTGTCGTATTCTCGTATATCCTTTCCGTCAAGCAATATGCATCCACTTGTAGGATCGTATAAACGGGTCAACAATTTCAACAATGTTGTTTTTCCGGCACCGTTTAATCCTACAAGAACCACGGTATCTCCGGGATCAACAACAAAACTGATATTTTTCAGCACATCTTTGTTTGTACCGGGATAACGGAATGACACATCACGAAATTCAATGGTATGTCCGATATGTCGTTCCACCTTCCGGGCTTGCGGAAGTATCGGCACGATATGCCTTTTTTCGTTCATAAAGACGATCATATTATCAATAAACAACGTGCCTTCGTATATACTTGATGTCGTTGCAACAAGCGTAGCGATACAGGTGGCAATGGACGTGAGAGCACCCGTGTAAAGCGAATAATCACCAATTTGCCCACTGCCGATCGTAACGGTATAGGCAATAAAGAAAAACAAAGCGCAATTAACAACGGTGGTTATCAAAGAAATTACAATATTCCAAACACTCTCGTCAGAGATCAATTTCTTGATACCGGCAAAATAGCGGCTGAATACCTTATTGTAATTCACAATGAAGGTATCGGATAGCCCGAAAAGTCTTAGTTCTTTGACCATATCCTTATTGACAAGCATATCGGAATAATAAGACATCTGCCGTCTTTCTTTGGAGTGATACCGCATATAATGGAAGTTTTTCTTTCTAAACCAAAAGGTTATGATAGCACTTGGTAATGAAAGCAAAATGACTATTAGCGGCGCAAACCATGCGACAGTAGACAATAGGATAATAAAACTGAAAGCCGAGATCAATGTACTGACAATGTTGAATGTTGATCGGATGACTTCAATCGGTCTTAAACCCGCCTCACGATTGGCATTCTCAAATTTCTCGTAAAAGTCCGGCATATCGAAAGAAGCAACATCGATCTCTTTTGCCTTGTTCATTATTTTGCATTTCACGTGGTTCGTTACAACCTCACTTGAAATGCGGGTAACCATATTGCTTATGCTGTTGATAAGACTTACCAAGAACATATAGCCAAATTGCAGCATCATCGCCGGGAGCAAGATGGAACAAATGCTGTTAAAAGTAGGACTGCCCAAAGAAAGCGCCTTGGCGACGGCGTTTAACAGATTGGCGGATATGAATGCAGATAGCACAGGGGAAACACCGTTGAACACCGCCATAAAAATCATTATCAACATAAGCGACTTTTTGGCTTCCCAAACCAATTTGGCTATGTAGATCAACCGAGTAAAGAAACTGCCAGTGACCCTTTTAATGTAACTTGGCACTTCCCGTATGTTTTTCGGAAGCGGTTCTTTTAGTTTTTCATTCATTTCACTTGGGGGTGGTCCCATAAATCCCCCCGGTCCTCCAGGCCCCATAATTTACCTCCCTATTCCAATTCTTTTTGCAGTTGAAAATAAATACGCAAATAACCCAATTATTTTATTGTTCTTGTCTTAAGTGGAGTTTAAAAGTCAAAACCGGCTTTCTTATTATATAACCGTTATTTTGGAAAAAATCAATCACATTTTTTACTCCGCTAAGTTTTTGTGGCTAAAACTGAAAATATTATGGCGGACACCAGGACATAACCGGTCACTCCATACAAAATATACATTTATGCATCAAAACTGTATATTTTCACAACCCATTTCCCGACAAAGTCTGCTATTCCCCCTCTAATTTCAACAGTTTATTAATAGATTTAGAAAGCCACTCTTCTCATTCGCAAATTTATACAATTATTATTGACAATATGCATCCTTGCGTGTATACTAATAATACTCTCGTCGCCGGTTGGCGACACTTAATTTTGAAAGGATGAATCGTATGAAAAAGATCGTTTCCCTGTTGGCCGTTCTGGCTATGCTGACCCTGCTGTGCTGCTCTTGTGGCGGCGCCACCGATGAGATCATTGTTCAGACAAACGCTTTCTTCGCTCCCTTCGAGTACTATGATGGCACCGAGATCGTAGGCGTCGACGTTGAGATCATGAACAAAGTCGCCGAGAATATGGGCAAGACCGTCACCTTCAACAACGTGGAATTCTCCGCTATCATTGATAACGTTGCTGCCGGTGCGGTTTGCGATGCCGGTGCTGCCGGTATCACCATCACCGACGAGCGCAAGGAAAAGGTGGATTTCTCTGTCCCCTACTACACTTCTGTTCAGTACGTCATTTATGCTGAGGGTTCCGACATTGCCATCAAGACCGGTGACAACGGCGATTACATCGTGTGGGATGCCCTGCAGGGCAAAACCATCGGCACCCAGACCGACACCACCGGCTGGATCTACACCGACGGTGAGATCAACGCTACCGCCGATAACGATTACGGTTATGACGGTGTCCTGTACAACACCGGCACCTCTATGAAGAACTTTGACAATGCCCAGTTGGCGGCCGATGGCATTGGCAGCAACCTGGTGGATGTTGTCATCATTGATGAACTGCCTGCTCAGTACATCGTCAGCAAAAACAGCAACCTGAAATGTCTGCCCCTGTATTACGCCGGTGACACCGATGCCGAGGATGCCCCCGTTGAGGAACAGTATGCCATCTGTGTGACCAAAGGCAACACCGAACTGCTGGATGCCATCAACGCCGTTTTGAACGAGATGATGGCCAACGGCGAGGTTGAGAGTCTGGTTATGAAACATATGGGTATGGAGTAATTCTTTGCCCACAACCGAAACAACTGTGAAAAGAACGGTGCAAAAGCATCGTTCTTTTCCGCATATTTTTGAAAAGATGGGACTGAATTATGAATTTTTTTGACGGAATTATCACCCTGTTTTCCACCGACAAATATATAACTATGTTGCTGGAAGGCCTGGAGACGACCTTGTTGATTTCTGTGGCCGCAGCGGCTCTGGGATTGTTGCTGGGCACCATCGTTGCTTTGGTCAACCTCTGCCCCAACAATCCCCTTATGTGGCTCCCCAAGGCTCTGTGCAAAGTGTATGTTACCATTATCCGTGGAACACCTATGGCTCTTCAGTTATACATTATGTTCTATGTGATTTTCACTTTCCGTGGTTTTCCTGAGTCGGTCACTGCTATCATTGCTTTTGGCATCAACTCGGGAGCCTATGTGGCCGAAAACATCCGTGCCGGCATTCTGTCGGTGGATATCGGTCAAACCGAGGCCGGCCGTGCACTGGGACTGACCAGCGCCACCACTATGATGCGCATCATTATTCCCCAGGCCATAAAAAATGTGATCCCCACCATCGGTAATGAAATCATTGCTCTGATCAAAGAGACCTCCATCGTCAGTATGATCGGTATGTATGACCTGACTATGGCGGCCAAGATCATCGGTAGCGGTAATAATATGGCCAGTTACTTGATTCCTATGAGCGTTGTTGCCCTATTCTATCTAGCCATTGTGTATCTGTTGACTCTGGGCATCAAACTGATCGAAAGGAGGTTGCGTGCCAGTGATAAGCGTTAAGAATGTATATAAAAAATTCGGCAATGTGGACGTGCTGAAGGGCGTCAACTGCACCATCGAAAAAGGAGAACGTGTCGTTATCCTGGGCCCCTCCGGCAGTGGCAAAAGCACCCTTTTGCGCTGTATGAATCTGCTGGAGATCCCGGACAGCGGTGAGATCTGGATCGATGACGATTTAATTACTTCTATGGACCCGGCTCTGCATCCGGATCTGATCTCGGCGGATGCCCACAAGGCCGCTAAACGCAAACTTGCCAAGGAATACGAACAAACGCATAAGATCAACATCAATCTTGCCCGTCAGCGTATGGGTATGGTATTCCAGCATTTTAATCTGTTCAACAATTTGACCGTGTTACAAAATCTAACGCTTGCCCCCATTCAGTTAAAACTCAAAACCAAAGAAGAGGCTGAAAAGAAGGCTCTGGAACTGTTAGAGCGTATCGATCTGCTGGATAAAAAGGATGAATATCCATCCAAACTATCCGGCGGCCAGAAACAGCGTGTAGCCATCATTCGTGCGCTGGCTATGGAACCGGAGGTTATGCTGTTTGACGAGCCCACCTCCGCCCTGGACCCCGAAATGGTGGGAGAAGTGTTGGCAGTTATGAAAGCCCTGGCCCACGAAGGTATGACCATGGTGGTGGTGACCCACGAGATCGGTTTTGCACGGGAAGTGGCTTCCCGGGTGATCTTTATTGCCGACGGCGTTATCGCCGAAGAAGCGCCTCCGGAAGAGTTTTTCACCAACCCCCAGCATCCCCGTCTGCAGGAATTCCTAAGTAAAGTGTTATAAAAGAACGAGGCACACGCCCATTGGCGTGTGCCTCGTCTTTTATTTCTCGTAAACCTCTCGCTTGAGAATACCCACATAGGGCAACGCCCGGTATTTCTCATCATAATCCAGGCCGTAACCCACCACAAACTCGTCCGGGATCTCACAACCCACATAATCGGCTTCAAACTCCACCTCACGGCGGGAAGGCTTATCCAGCAATGTGCAGGTTCGCACACTTTTGGCGCCTTTCAGTTCCAGATACCGGCTCAGGTGTGCCAGCGTACGGCCGCTGTCAATAATATCCTCCACAATGACGATATCGCACTGATCCAGATCCTTGCGCATCAGATCCAGCATAATGTTTATGCTACCGGTGGTCTCAGTGCCACCGCCATAAGAAGACACCCGCATAAAATCGATCTCCACCGGAACGGTGATCTTCTTCATCAATTCGCCCATAAACACCACAGAGCCTTTCAGAATACACACCAGCACCAGACGTTTGTTTTCACCGGCATAATCCCGATCCAGTTCCGCAGCAATACGGGTAATGATAGCATCCACCTCTGCTTCGGAGAGCAGAATCTCTTGCAAATCCTTATGCATTATAACACCTTCCTTATTTCCGCATCTGGGCAGATATACACCCTATCGGGTCCGATTCACCGTGTCTATCTCCCTTGTTTATGACCGAAAGTCAAATTTTAACATTATTATACGACACCCAAGCAAAAAAGGCAAGAGGATGATGAAAAATTTACTGTTTCTGCAACAATTCCCTATTGAAATATAGCGGAATATTCGTTATAATATTAACAACGATTGTATATTGGGGGAATATTGATGGCAATTTTGATTACCGGTGGCTGCGGATATATCGGCAGTCACACCTGCATCGAGATGCTGAAGGCCGGATACGACATTGTAGTGGTAGACAACTACTACAATTCTAAGCCGGAAGCACTCAACCGCATAAAGGAACTTTCCGGCAAGGATTTTCCGTTTTACCAGTGCGATATCCGGGATGCCGATGGACTGCGCAAGGTGTTTCAGGAAAATCAAATTGAGGCAGTCATCCATTTTGCCGGTCTGAAGGCGGTGGGCGAATCGGTTCGCATTCCCCTCACCTATTATGAGAACAATGTTAGCGGCACGGTGGTGCTGTGTCAGGTGATGGAAGAAATGGGATGCAAACGTATTGTGTTCTCCTCCTCCGCCACCGTTTACGGCTCTGAGAATCCCTCTCCTCTGAAAGAAACGATGCCCACCGGTGCCGTCACCAACCCCTATGGTCGCACCAAGCATATGATCGAGGGTATTCTCTCCGACCTGTGCGTTTCCGACCCGGAATGGTCGGTGGTGTTGCTTCGCTATTTCAACCCCATCGGCGCCCACGAGAGCGGTCGCATCGGCGAGGACCCCAACGGTATTCCCAACAACCTGATGCCCTATATCTCTCAGGTTGCCATCGGCAAACTGCC
>CAYSRL010000073.1:0-6552 GCA_964433515.1 uncultured Ruminococcus sp. | reverse complement strand
CTCTCGAGTTCAGCGTTGCTGAACTCGGTCAAATACGGCAGAGCCGTATTTGCGGGTTGTGCCTCGCCTTACGGCGAAGTCGGTCAAGTATGCCTTTGATGGTCTGGACGACCATCATTTCGCCTTGCGGCGAAACCACGCATACTTGCAGGTTCCCGCTCCGTAACCGTGGTTGCGGAACCGGTGCTTCTCACGCCTCGGCTATTGCCGTTTTGCGTGACAGCCTTGCTATCATACCACCGGCAACTCCATTTGTCAACAACTTTTTTAAAGTTTTTTCAAAGTTTTTTGCAGTTTGTCGTTTTGCACGGAAACGGACTCGAAATTGCGTATTTTATGTGCAAAACAACCCCAGAAAACCGCATACACTAAAGCCGGCAACAGAATAATTCTGCTGCCGGCTCATCGGTTCAATTATTTGGTTGCGTGCGCCAATTTGGCTGCCGCATTGCGGTTGACCTCTTCGGGCGTTTTGAAAGTGGGGACGATATCCCGCATCACCTTGATGATCTCTGCCGGAGACTCCGTCTCCAAAACCTTCCGCAAACGGGCCAGATTCTGTTCCATCGTGTCACGGGAGATGTCCTCCTGTTGTTCGATGAAGATCTTGTTGTATTTGGTAGCGGTCAGGGTGTCGCTGTCCATCAGCAACTCCTCATACAATTTTTCACCGGGGCGCAAACCGGTCTCGATGATGTCCACATCCACATAAGGCGTCAGACCCGCCATCCGAATCAGGTTCTCAGCCAAAGTCAGGATCTTCACCGGCTCGCCCATATCCAGCACAAACACCTGGCACTTCTCCGCCATGGCACCGGCCTGCATCACCAACTGGGAAGCCTCCGGAATGGTCATAAAGTAACGGATGATGCGCCGGTCGGTCAAGGTCAAAGGACCGCCGTTGGCCAACTGACGCTTAAACAACGGGATGACCGAGCCATTGGAGCCCAACACATTACCAAAGCGCACCGCCACAAAGGTGGTGTCTTTGTAACTCTGCATACTCTGGACCACCATCTCGCACAGGCGCTTGCTGGCACCCATCACGTTGGTGGGGTTCACCGCTTTATCGGTGGAAATCAGCACAAATTTCTCCGCCTTGTAGGTTCCGGCGGCATTGGCCACATTATAAGTGCCGAACACGTTGTTCTTAATGGCCTCCTCCGGACAGCCCTCCATCAGCGGCACGTGCTTATGGGCGGCTGCGTGGAACACGATAGCCGGACGGTAACGGCGGAACAGCAGATCCACCTTGGCCGCATCCCGAACCGAGGCGATCTCTACGCACAGGTCCAGGTTGTTGCCGTATTTCTGCTTGAGTTCCTGCTGTAGATCGTAGGCATTATTCTCATAAATGTCCACGACCACCAACCGGCGGGGATTATGCAGAGCGATCTGGCGGCACAATTCGGAACCGATGGATCCGCCGCCGCCGGTAACCATAACCACCTTACCGGACAGGAACTTG
The DNA here is from genome assembly GCA_964433515.1 of uncultured Ruminococcus sp. Classification (GTDB taxonomy): domain Bacteria; phylum Bacillota; class Clostridia; order Oscillospirales; family Acutalibacteraceae; genus UBA5905. The sequence goes on along the minus strand of CAYSRL010000073.1, from coordinate 5,084 downwards.
TACACTTCATTATTGTTGAACACGACCGCCTCACGGCCCAACAGGTCGGAAGCCTCCACGTCACGGATATTGCTCATCAGCGCACCGGAACCGGACGGAATCTGACTGAAAATACTGGGCAGGAACCGAACACGGCAATGGGTGTTGCTACATTGCTGCAACACCTCACGCATCCGTTCCTCACTCAGTGAGGGGATCGCCACAATGATCTCTTTGATATCGGAATGAGCCAGATACTCATCGATGCTGTCCAAATCGCCACGGACCGGGATGCCACGTACATGGGCACGCTGTTTGATGGGGTCGTCATCAAAGAAGCACACCACTTCGTAAGGGCAGTCGGGATCCCGGCGCATCTCATCCACCAGCGAAACACCGGCATCGCCGGCGCCGGCGATGGCAACTTTAACACTGTTTTTGCCGTTATGGCTCTTCAACTGCTTTCGCATCCGGAAGAAACGGTATACAAACCGGAACATCCACATCACCAGCAGGGACAGCAAGGCGGTCATCAGGTGGATGCTCTGGGGATACTCCCATCTTTTCTCCCCAAGAACACGGTAGGGGATCAAGTAACCGTTGGTCAGGAACATCATACCGTTACTGCAGATCAAAGCCAGCAACTGCATCAGATACTCCCGGCTCTCCTGATAGCGCAACAAACTATCGTAGCAACGAAAAAGCAACAGAAAGAAACTGGTGTAAAACAGCATAGTTACCAAATGGAACAACCAAACGTAACCAATGTGCATAAACGGTGCTTTGTCCGGCATACAAGCCCAAGACACAAAAAAGGACGTTGCCACAATAAACAGATCCACCCACACCAGAATCCATCTGGGCAGAGAACGTTTTTTATAGATCGGTCCTCTGTTTTGTTTCGAACTCACAAGGAATCCCCTCTCTTTTTGTCAAAAAGACTGTTTAGAACAATTCGTCAGTAGTTTGCTCTATCCGTTCCAGCCATTCACGGCCAACACGTTTTTTCTGTAACAAACGAACCGCCTCTGCCATCTGAGGCGCACGGTCGGTCAGATCATGCATATCCGAACCCAGCACCAACCGTGGACAGTCAGGCAACCATTTGCGCAGCAAACGGAAATAGCCACGATCCGCAATGGATTCCGCATTGATCTGTACGATCACATCCGGCAACTCCAGCAACGGCGCCAATTTAGATGCCGAATACCAAGGCATATACCGATCCAGATGGGCCAGCATAATGGTCACTTTGTGATTGTAAGTGATGTTTTCCAGTTCTTCTATCATCCAGCCCGGCGGGGGCATAAAGGGCAGTTCCACCAGCAAAACATCGGTACCCTCCAAACACAAGGGACGCAGATCCTGGGTGGAAACGTGCTCACGCAGCAACACCTCGGCGCCCAGCCGCACCTCCGGCAGACCGGCCAAATGGGGCTGTAATTGGGCATAGCAATGCGCACGGTCCTCCAAAAAAGAAGTAACCGTGTCGTGTCCCCAATAAAAATGGGGCGTTGCCATTACCCGCTCCACACCTTGTTCGGCGGCCATCTTCAGCATCCCGCAGGCCATTTTCAGGTCTCGGGCACCGTCATCCATTCCCGGCAGACAGTGGCTGTGAAAATCACTTATTGTTGTTGCCATATTCGTAATCGTAGCGACGGTAATACCGACCGTATCCACCGTAACGGCTATAGCGGCTGTAACGACTGTAACGATTATAGCGACCATACTTGCCGTAGCGGCCATAACGATAGTAACCGGAGGCAAGCACCCGCACGTCCGTTACCACCACACCCAACAGGGGGATGCTGGCGTTTTCGATGGTTTCCAGAGCCTCACCGAACTCATCATACACCGTCTGGTTGTGACGGGCAACCAACACCACGCCGGCCGTATGCGGAGCCACTACCAGAGCATCGGTCACCACGCACAGAGGCGGCATATCCACAAATACATAGTCGTATTCTTCGTTCATCCGCTCCAGCAACTCTTTCATCCGGGCAGAACCCAACAATTCCGAAGGGTTAGGAGGGGTGGGGCCGGAAAGGATCACATCCACGTTGGGCTTAACATTCTTCTGAATGCATTCCTCCACCGTGGCCAGACCGCCCAGAATCTTGGACAGACCCATCGTACGGCTGAGTTTAAAATTACGGTGCTGAGAAGGCTTACGCAGGTCCGCATCGATCAGCAACACCCGGGCACCGGTCTGGGCCATAACGATGGCCAGATTGGCACTCATCGTCGACTTACCGGCGCTGGGCTCCGCACTGGAAAACACCATTACACGGCTATCCTTGGTAGACAGGGAGAACAACAAGTTGGTACGGATCATTTTGTAGGCTTCCATCACCTGGAACGCTACCTTCTTTGAGGACTTTTCAGCAACCTCAGGAGTCTTCTCGTTAGCCATAATCACTTCTCCCCTTTCTTTTCGGTCGTTTCGGCTTTTTGGGTCTTGGCGTCTTGGGTTTTCTTTTTCTTTTTGCTGTTCTTTTTAGGATTCTCTACGGACTCGAAGTTGGGTACCACGCCCAACACGTTGACCTCGAAGCGAGCCTTCAGATCCTTCTCATCCTTAACGGTGTTGTCCATCAAGTACATCATAATGGAAAAACCGCAAGCGATAACGAAGCCCAAAACGGCACCCAACACAGCGTTCTTAGTGGTTTGTGCACCTTTGAGCGCTCCACGGCTGGCCACATCCACCGGAGCCACGTGGCCGATACCCAGCATAACCTCTTTGACGTGGTCGGGAGCGCACTCCTGCAGGGCATCGCAAATATCCTTGGAAAGGTCGGGGTCGCCGCTGGTTGCGGTGATCCGCAACAGAGCGGTGTCCTCCACCGCCGCCATGCTCAGCGACGAGCGGATCTGGGAGACCGACATTTTATGGCCTTTCAGCAACAGACGGGCCTGCACATCCAACAGCACCTTATCCGACTTGAGGATCTGGATATACTCAGCAACCATCCTCTGGGAAGCGTCCAGACCGGCAGAACTGATGCCGGTGGTATCGCCCGCCGAATCCTTGGTGATATTCATCACGTACATCGTACACTTTGACGAATAGGTGTCCTCGGTCAGCAGTTCGGTAGCACCGCCAACAGCCAAAGCCAGCAGCAAAGTTACCACTACAATGATTTTCATATTACGGAGCAAAACACCCCAAAATACCCGGAGATCCATTTCTCTCATAATGCTTTTCCTCTCTTTTCGGTGAATTCAAAGTTGTGCGGTTGACACCGGCACATACTCCCACACATTCATCGTTGATTATAGCATTGAACCATTCCGTTGTCAACGACAATTTCTCGTAAAAAGTTTATGGGCAGGCAAAATCTGCCGGAACAACGGCCCGGAAACACCACCGCAAGGAACTGTTTGGCAAGTCTAAAATGTAATTATATATAATATTTGTTGACATATCGCCTCTGCTTGTGGTAAAATGTCTGTAATTGTGTGATTATGCTGGTGGAGATTGGCATTCACACCGCTTTCAAGCATTTTAGTGAGGTGTTTTTATGATTATCTCCTTCTCTCCCCCCGATCTAACAGAGTTGGAAATTCAAGAGGTGGCCGAGGCGTTGCGCTCCGGCTGGATCACCACCGGTCCACGCACCAAACAACTGGAGCGGAATGTGGCCGCCTATGTGGGCGCCAGTCGTTGCGTCTGCCTGAATTCCCAGACCTCTTGTGCCGAAATGGCCCTGCGGGTGATGGGCATCGGCCCCGGCGACGAGGTGATCGTCCCCGCCTATACATACACGGCCACCGCCTCCGTGGTTGCCCACGTGGGGGCTACTTTGGTATTGGTGGACGTACAGCCCGGCACCTGTGAGATGGACTACGACCAGGTGGCCGCCGCCATCACCGAGCGGACCAAAGCCATTATTCCGGTGGATCTGGCGGGTGTACCCTGTGATTATGACCGTTTGTTCCGGATTGCGGAGGACAAGCGTTCGTTGTTCACTCCCTCCAGTTCCATTCAGGAGGCTCTGGGTCGGGTGGCCATTATGGCGGACACCGCCCACGCCTTGGGCGCACAATACAAGGATAAAATGGTGGGCAGCATTGCCGACTTCTCCTCCTTCTCCTTCCATGCGGTGAAAAATCTCACCACCGCCGAAGGCGGAGCCTTGACCTGGCGCACCATTCCCGGTGTGGAAGATGAGATCATCTATCGCCAGTTGCAACTTTTGTCCCTCCACGGTCAGTCTAAGGATGCTTTGGCGAAATCTGCATTGGGCGCTTGGGAATACGACGTTATCGGACCTTGGTACAAATGCAATATGACCGACATTTCTGCCGCCATTGGTCTCAAGCAGTTGGAGCGGTATCCGGCTATGCTCCGGCGACGCAAAGAATTGATCGCCCGCTATGACGAGGCGTTGAATCCCTTGGGCATCGAGACCCTCCCCCACTATACCGAAACCTATTCCTCTTCCGGTCACCTGTGCCTGACCTGGGTGCCGGGCATCACCGGAACCCAGCGCAACGAGATCATTGCCAAAATGGCGGAAAAGGGTATCGCCTGTAACGTTCACTACAAGCCGTTACCGCTGCTGACCGCTTATAAGACGATGGGCTTTGACATTTCGGACTACCCCAACGCCTATAACCGGTTTATCAACGAGATATCCCTGCCTCTGCACACCAAACTGACCGACGAAGAAGTGACCTATGTCATCGACACATACAAAGCGATTCTGAAAGATTACATTTGAGGAGATTCACATTATGTACCGTCTGTTTGTAAAGCGATTGCTGGACATCGTCATTAGCCTTGTCGCCTTGCCTTTTGTATGCCTGGTCATATTGGTTATGGCGCCGTTCATTTATTTTGAGGATAAAGGCCCTGTGTTTTACAATGCTACCCGCCGGGGTAAGGATGGCAAGGAGTTTAAGATGTTCAAACTCCGTTCGATGTATGTGAACTCCCCCAACCTGAAGAATGCCGACGGCTCCACCTTTAACAGCGAGAACGATGCCCGGGTCACCAAAGTGGGCCGTTTTATGCGAAAGACCTCGGTGGACGAGCTTCCCCAGATCCTGAATGTGCTGATTGGCGATATGAGTTTTATCGGTCCCCGCCCCACGCT
>CAYSRL010000072.1:0-6565 GCA_964433515.1 uncultured Ruminococcus sp. | reverse complement strand
GGGTCACACCGGTGTGGTTGACGCCGCCAAGGCCGCTGTCGAGGCAGTGGACACTTGTGTGGGTAAGACGGTGGCTGCCACCTTGGAGATAGGCGGCGTAGCGCTGATCACCGCCGACCACGGCAATGCCGATAAGATGTATGAGCCGGATGGCTCCCCCTTTACCGCCCACACCACCTTCCCCGTCCCCTTCTGTGTGGTGGGCAAGAATTGTTCTCTGCGTGAGGGCGGCCGTCTGGCGGATATTGCTCCTACGATGTTGGAGATCCTGGGCCTGCCTCAGCCCGCCGAAATGACCGGCGAATCCCTGCTGGATAAGTAATATGACGTAAACGGAAAGAAGCGTTGTGCTTTTGCACAGCGCTTCTTTTTTGATGCAAGAATAAAGGTTACAATGTTGTAACAATTATTGCTGTAGGCGTGGAGTATATGCTATATTTTAAAAGCAAAAATAGACAGAAAGGAGTGGGACTATGAAATCCAATTTCGGACAGTTATGGATCGACCTTCGTTTGCCCTATCTGCGTTCTTTGCTGCTGATTTCTCTGGTCCCTCTCTTTCCGGAATACATCAGTTTCCTTCTGGTGCTCGGCGCATTAGCATTCGCCCTGCAGGACAAAAAACAAACGGGTTCCAAATGGCATTTTGGGGCTATCGGACTTGGCCTGCTCGCCTATTGCATATATATGACCCTCACCTGTCTTATCAGCACCCAACCTCTCCAATCGGTGCTGGTGGCCGCTATGTGGTGGTTTTTCTTGATAGCCTTTCTTATTGTAAAGAATCTGCTCACCAACGAAGACCGTATCGATGCATTCCTGATGTGTATGACTGCCGTTGCCGGTTTGGTCGGTTTGGTTGCCTGCGTTCAATACGCTGTCAATTTAATCACCGGCTCCAACGTGGGCAGTATGTGGAACTTTCTGGATGAACCGATCTTTCGGCTGGTTCCCTTTAACCTTACCATCGACCTGGACTATGGCACCCGTGCCTTTTCCACCTTTGCCAACCCCAATATGACCGCCCAATATCTGGTGATGGCCATTCCCTTTGTGGTGTGTTTCAACTTTATCCAGCGCCGAGAAAGTTTGCGCCTGTTTGCCCGCATTTCCCTGATTTTTGCCTGTGCCGGCGTGATGCTTACCTTCTCCCGGGGCGGATATATGGCTTTGATCGTGCTGGCGGTGGCTTTAATGATCATCAACATCCGTCACCATTTTGCCACCGTCCTTCTCTACGGAGCCATTGCGTTGCTGTTCCTTCCCAAACAGGTGTTAGAGCGGCTGATGTCCTTTGACGGCGGAGAAAGGCTGGAGATCTGGACAGAATCCTTCGCCCGTTTTCTGGATAAACCGTTGATGGGCTACGGCGTGGGCACCGACACCACCGCCGCCATCTTTGAGCGCATCGGCATCGATGCTCCCCACGCCCACAACCTGGTGCTCCAGCTGCTGTTGGAAGGCGGCATCATCGCTTTGGTCATTATGCTGTTTATAGGTTTTGTCACCGTCAAAAAAGGCATCCGGCTTATGCGAGGCGGGTTTTCCAACGCTTTTTGGATGGGCTACGGTGTGTTGGGATTTGCAGCCGCCTTCTGCATTCACGGCCTGGTCGACTATGCACTGACCGTCCCCCGTTTGATCTGTATTTTTGTCACGCTGCTTGGGGTCACCGAACAGGCTCCTCTCCTCTGTGCGCAACAACAAAAAGCCGTCATTGTCAACCGATGCGCCGTACAAGCAAACACATAACAAAAGGCCCGAAAGACCTAGGTCTTTCGGGCCTTTTGTTATTTAAACCGTAATCCGGACCAAAGTCCGACAATGATCTGTGCCGGGATGCCGATTATGAACATAAGGGGCTGATTGGCTGAAAAGAACACCAAAGCCGTCAAATAAATGCAGGCAAGAAAACTCCAAACCAGTATGGAAATAATCACGAAATTACGCCGTGCATTTCCCCAGATCGAGTTGAAGATCAACAAAACGATCGCCGTCGCCGGAACAGCATAAACAAACGTCATCCACGCTCTGGAGAGTTCCACCGGAGCAACGGCATCCACGCCGGCATACAAAAAGGCGGCTATCAGCCAAATCAGCATACAGGACATAACCGTGATCAGAAAATGATTTCTCTGTTGACGCTTGGTGTATTCTTGTTTCAGTTCCGACTCTTTCGGATGATCCGCACGAACCAGATAATCCAAAGACACATTAAAGTGATCCGCCAACCGTTTGAGCGTGACCACATCCGGTAGGGATTCACCCCGTTCCCATTTTGAAACCGCCTTATCCGAATAATTCAGAGTTTCCGCCAAATCGGTCTGTGTGATCCCCGCCTCACGGCGCAATTTTCCGATGTTGCCGGCAATAATCATCTTTAAATCTTCCATAATAACCTCAAAAGGAAATTGTAATTTAATTTTATCAAATCCATTATACCACGTCCATCCTGTCAATTCAAGCATAATTTTGTCATCGCATACACCTCTCTACCACCAGTAGAATCGGCAAAAACCGACTCTACCGATGCTGAATTTGAAAGGGAGTTAACGAACGCATCGGTAGGGTGACTTTCCCCTGGCCAACAAGTATAATAAAATGAGCAAATAGCGACGAAAGGAATGTGTCAAATGAACAAGTATGTGTTGAGTTGTTGTTCCGTGGTAGATCTATCCCCCGAGCACCTGAAAAACAGAGATATCTCTTTTGTGCCGTTCCACTATTATATGAACGGAACAGAACACATTGACGATATGGGGCAGACGGTTTCTTCCAAAGATTTTTATGATTCTATGGCGGAAGGTGCCGAGGTCAGTACCTCCCAGGTGAACGTCACCGAATACACCAACTATTTTGAGGGCTTTTTGTCTCAAGGGTTGGATATATTACACATCGCTCTGTCCAGCGGTTTGTCCGGCTCCTGCAACTCCGCCCGCATTGCCGCCGAGGTGCTTAAAGAGAAGTATCCCGACAGAAAACTGTATATTGTAGATTCCTTGGCCGCCTCCGCCGGTAACGGTTTGCTGGTTGACACCCTTGCCGACCGACGGGATGCCGGCGAGGACATCGACAGTCTGTACCATTGGGTAGAGGAACACAAACTGGAAATGCACCATTGGTTCACCGCCAGCGATCTGACCTGGTTTGTCAAGGGCGGCCGCATCAGCAAAGCGGCTGGTTGGTTCGGCACCGTGCTGAAGATCTGCCCGGTACTGAATGTGGATAATCAGGGACGCCTCATCCCCCGCTTTAAGATCCGGGGCAAAAATAACGCACTGAAGGAATTGGTCAACCAGATGGAGGAACACGCCGAAGGCGGTAAAAACTATTCCGGCAAGTGCTTTATTTCTCACTCTGCCTGTTTAGAGGATGCACAAAAAGTGGCAGCAGATGTCCAAAAACGGTTTCCGCATCTTAATGGCGAAATAAGTATCTACAACATCGGCACCACCATCGGTTGCCACAGCGGTCCCGGTACGGTTGCCCTCTTCTTCTGGGGAGACGCCCGTCAAAATTGATTATAAAAAAGCCGAAAATCGCAGGATTTTCGGCTTTTTTAAATTTTTATGTAGAAATTTGAAATAAGGTGTGCTATAATGTGAAAAAAAGATAAAGGAGTTGTCTGTATGAAAAAACTTCTGGGCGAATTTAAGGAATTTATCAACCGTGGCAACGTGGTAGATATGGCAGTCGGCGTTATGATCGGTGCCGCTTTCAAATCCATCGTGGATTCTGTGGTTGCCGATCTGATCTCCCCCATCATCGGCCTGTTGTTTAATGGCGATTTCTCCGGTCTGAAGGTGATCCTCCGGGATGCGGTTATGGCCGAGGACGGCGTCACCGTTGTCAAAGAGGCTATTTCTCTCAACTATGGCTCTTTCATTATGGCGGTCATCAACTTTTTCATCATTGCCGTCATCCTGTTCCTGATGGTTAAGATGATCAACTCGGTGCGGAGCATCGGCAAAAAGGAAGAGGCCATTGAAGAGGCTGCCACCACCAAGATCTGCCCCTATTGCAAGAGCGAGATTGCCATTGAGGCCACCCGTTGTCCCCATTGCACCTCCGACGTATAACCACTGATAAAGATGTCCGGGATAGCGTGAATGCTCCGTTAAGAGCACACGCTATCCCGGATTTTTCTTATACCATCGGCACGATCAATACAGCCGATTTATCAAGGGTATCGCAATCCAGACCGTTTTCCTGACAGATTTTATCCGGCGATGCATGACAACGCCGGCCCACATCCCAGAGATCTTCGCCGGCATCGGCATAATAGACTAAGGCGGTAGCCCGGCAACTGGGATACGGATTATCCGTATGCAAACGGGCCGTGCACACCGCCCGATAGGAGGTGGTGGTCACCCCCTGCAGACACACCCACACGCCCACCTGCAATTCCAGTTTGTTCTCTACTATACGATAGCGAAGGTCGGTAACCCGCACATCGACAGAGATCTCATCACAACAGCAGGGATACTCCAAATGATATTCCTCAGCCTGCTCATAGAAGCAAACACATCCTTCACCGTCCCGATACAAAAGAGAGATCAACAGCCGTCCGTTGATATGCGCCAGACCTTTTTCACAATAGGCGGTGAGCATCTGGGGACACACCCAGACATCCACGATTTCCTGTAGGTTCCGTTCCGGCAATTCCAGTTGCAACGGCAACACAGCCTGCTCAAAGGACATACCCCTATGTTCACACGCTCTAACCTCTTCGCACTCGGTATCCATAGAACAGCGAGTGTGATAGGCATCTAAAAGCACCGTTGCCGTTTCCGGTTGGTATACTTGCAAACGGACCAACAATTTGCAGGAAAACTCCAATACATTTGCCGCACCGTCCGGCCCGACGCTGCACCGCTCAGTATCCGATAACACCAACACCTGAGCCGCATATCTCTGCCCCTCCTGAACGCCATCCACATCCAATATCTGGCTGAAGGGCAGGACATAGTTCAGACAATGGGTGTTCCCCGCCGTCACATTATCGGTGTACAACTGATGTACATACACCTCACCTTTGATAATGGCCTTTCCATTGAGCAGTTTACACTCCCGAATCACACTGCGGCAATCTCCACCCAACAGCATTTCTGCCGCCGGCAACCCCTCCGGGAAAGAGAGCGTTTCATTCACTGTCAGAATCCGTTCTGCAGACCCCACCGTTTTGGTATAAGTCATCTGCTGACATTTGCAGAACAGGTCGTCGCCATCAACCGGCATCGCTATCTCCTTGGTGACGACGGCATCCGCTTTCACCGCTACCGTTATTGCACCCCGCACCTCTATACGGCGAGGTGTCACAGCCCGGCAGTTGGCATATTTTGCCGCAATATGTATGGAGGAAATCGCCGACTCCTCCCCGGCGATCCCCCTAACGCAACACGAGAAAGGCAAAGAAAACTCCACACAGCGAACACCTTTTCGTTCCTCATCCAGATACAGCACCCGCACGCAGACCTCGCCATCCAACAATAACTGACCCCCGCTTTGCTGACGGTTCTGAATATGGGGCTCCATTATACATTTGAGCATAGCCGCCACATCCGGGCAGTATTCGGGCAGGGTATATTCCCCGCTCACCGCACATTCCTCTTGCAGGTTTACTACGCTTTCTGTCAAACTGATGGGTCGTTTGTTCAGCAGATTATCCATACGATCACTCCTTTTCATTCAAGAAATCTATATGCACCTGCACCGGACAATATACCCATGAGAAAACCCGGATGACGGTAATCCGTCATCCGGGTCATTCTCTTAATTTTCCGTCTTATCGGTATTGCGCCCGCAGGTACAGCCACCGCATTTTGACGAAGGGCAACTGCCGCTATCGGGACAGCCGATACACTTCTTACCGCTCTTCTTGGAGCGATAAATGGCATAGGATGCCAGTCCGATGATCAGCAGAACCACCGCAATCAGAATATAATCGACAGGTTCCATACCCGTCACCTCACCATACGATTACTTTTTAACAGAAGCATACTCTTTCTTGATCTTAGCATCAGAACGAGCACACAGATACACCACAAAGCCCACCATCACAGCAACCGCCGCCAGACCGGGCCAGAAACCGGCACCCAACTGGCTGGTGGTGATGAGCGTACCGATCTGATACACCGCAAAGGCGATGCAATAGCCGGTGCCCAGTTGCAGAGCGATACCGCCCCAGAACCACTTCTTGTCACGGATCTCAGAGTTCATAGCGCCCAAAGCCGCAAAGCAAGGAGGCGTGAACAGATTAAACATCAGATAAGCCAGAGCGGCGACCTTGGTCAGGGTTACCATAGAGGCGGCAACCTCGCTGCCGCTGCTGACCATCTCCAGGTCATCGTTGATGGCAAAGCCATAGCAAACAGCCAGAGTGCCGACCACATTCTCCTTGGCGATAAAGCCGGTGACGGCGGCGGCGGCCAACTGCCAAACGCCGGCGCCAATGGGAATCAGCAACACAGCAATGGGGTTGGCGATCGAGGCCAGAATGGAGGTGTTCTCCATACCCTCCTCCACCAACTGGAAGTTCCAGTTGAAGGACTGCATCAAATACACAA
>CAYSRL010000071.1:0-6600 GCA_964433515.1 uncultured Ruminococcus sp. | reverse complement strand
GGGTTTGCGGGAGGGCACGGAGGCCCTCCCCTACGAGGATGGTTTGGGTTTGTGCGAATTTTGGCGGGGTCGGTGGGGTTTTGGCGGAGGATGGGAGATCCTGTTAGTTTTTTCTTTACTTATTGCCCGGGGTTTGGTATAATAAATTGATTGACTTTCTTGAGAAAGCAGGGAAAAACAATGAACGAAAAAATCAAACAGGATTTTCTGGCCATATTGGACGAGGAACTGGTGCCGGCCATGGGCTGCACCGAGCCCATCGCCCTGGCCTATGCCGCCGCCCGGGGTCGGGAGGTGCTGGGGCGTGACCCGGAGGGCATCCTCGCCCGGTGCAGCGGCAACATCATCAAAAACGTGCGGTGCGTCCGCATCCCCAATTCCGGCGGGATGACCGGCATCGAGGCCGCCTGCGCCTTGGGCGCCATCGCCGGCGACCCCGCCCGCAGTATGGAGGTGCTGGAGGGGGTCACCCCCGAGGGCATCGCCACCACCGCCGCCTTCCTCAAAAAGGGCACCTGCTCGGTGGAATACCTGGAATCCACCATTCCTCTGCACTTCATCATCACCCTCATCGCCGGCGGCGACTGGGTGGAGGTGGAGGTGCGCCACAGCCACCGGAACATCGTCCGCATCCAGAAGAACGAGGAGATCGTCTTTGAGGTGGAGGACAAAGTGGACGTGACCGAATGTGCCGACCGCTCTGCCCTCAGCATCGAGAATATCTACGACTTTGCCAACGAAGTGGAATTGGATCTCATCCGCCCCTACACCGACCGGCAGATCGCCTGCAATATGGCGATTGCACAGCGGGGTATGCAGGGGGACTACGGCATCGGCATCGGCAAAGCGCTGCTGGACACCTATGCCCACAGCGTCTACACCAAGGTGCGGGCCTATGCCGCCGCCGCCAGCGAGGCCAGGATGGACGGCTGCGATATGCCGGTGATCATCACCTCCGGCAGCGGTAACCAGGGCATCGCCTCCACCGTGCCGGTGATCGTGTATGCCCGGGAGCGGCAGATACCCGAAGATAAAATGATGCGGGCGCTGGTGTTCTCCAGCCTGATGACCGTGTATCAGAAGGAGTATATCGGCAAACTGTCCGCCTTCTGCGGCGCTGTTTCTGCCGCCACGGCATCCGGCGCCGCCATCACCTATCTGGCGGGGGGCACCCTCGCCCAGATCGAGGACACCATCGACAACACCCTGGCGGACATCCCCGGGGTCATCTGCGACGGTGCCAAGGCCTCCTGCGCCGCCAAGATCAGTTCCGCCCTGGATGCGGCGCTGTTCGCCCACGCTCTGGCGATGAGAGGAAAGGTCTATTCCCAGGGCACCGGCATCCTGCGGGAGGACACCGGCGACACCATCAAGGACGTGGGGCACATCGGCCGGGTGGGTATGCAACCCACCGACCAGGAGATCGTGAAATTGATGATCTAACAAAAGAAGAGGACTCTGCACCAAAACGGTGCAGAGTCCTCTTTGTTAGGTTTTATTGGTTGCTTTTCGGGAACACTTAGGGCTGTACAGAACGAGTCGTGGTTCCGCCGAATTCATCCCGCTCCGGAAAAGTCGTGCTGGTGTTATCTTCCAAAGCGCCGGTATAATCCTCCTCACCCGGGAAGCCGTAACCCTCGGGCGGCCACTCTTTCAAAGACAAACACTCCGGCCATTCCTCGGGAACCGGCCAAGTGGAAGCGGGAGCAAACACCCAGGCGGTCAATGCAGGATCGTCACCGTAAATGGCATTCACAAACTGCGTGTACGTATACGGGCATCCCACACCGTGGTTCGTAGCGATAAGATCCATCTCATCCTCTGCGTCCTCAAAGTCGCCGATGTATTCCACAAACTGCTCTCGGGTGATACCGTGGAATTCCACAAAGGAGAGAATGTTGAGTTCTTCGATGTCCTTACCTTTATACGCCTCTTGATAGGCTCTAACCATTTTGCGGGGGAAATAGGAAAGGTCGTGATACTTCGGGCTGTGCTCGGTACATACTTTTATAGGAGTAACCGTAAGCGGAGCCTCATAGAAACGATCCCCCTCGGATAGAGTAGCGTATTCGGAAAGGGTGGGATAATCGGGATGGAATACGTTTTTGTTAAACAGCCAACTACACAAGGTTGCATCCTCGCCGTAGATAGCATCCACAAACTGACGATACGTGTAGGGTGCATAAGGAAAATGTTCCGTGGCCTTTTCGTCCAGTTTATTTTCCCAGCCGTAAAGTTCAATAAACTTTTCCTTACTGATCTCAAAATACTGCACAAGATGGATGATGTTATCCGCATCCTCTCCGCCGACGCTATTGCAGACGATTTCATACTGGCTGCGGGCATCGCTGTCGTAATTTTCATACACATAATCCCACACCGGGTCACCATTACGTTTGAACATTACCCGATCATCGTAATAGAAATCCTGATACTTCTGCTCATCTGCATAACTGACGGTATCATGGAAAACCCATGCCGTCAGGTGGGGATCATCCCCATAAAGAGCATCTACAAACTCCCCATAGGTGAACAGATAGTAACGCCCATCATCGAAATACGGATACCCCTGCTGATAGACGTGGTCCAGAAAATCACCCCAGCCCATCGCCTCGATAAACTGTTCTCGGGTGATGTTAAACGCCTCAAGGAACTTAGGCAAACCGCTATTCGGATAAAGACAATCCAAATAGGGATAGGTCGTATCGTAATTGGTTTCATCCAACTTCGACTCTTCGAAATAAACTTTTAATCGCTCTTCACCCACGAGTTTGCTTACGTAATCATACAGTTCACCGTCAAGACTGTGATACAGCTCCGAATGCACCGGACACTCCCATTTATCTCCGCCAATTCCGGAGCCGTCATCAGAGTTTTCGGTCGGCTGGGTGGTTGGGGGGTCTGTGACGGTGGGGGTAGGATCAGAGTTGCCGTCGATAGGCACCAGGGGTGACCACCGGTTACCGGTGCCGAACCACATCCCCATACCGACCAGCACCACCAGCGCCGCCGCAACAGCCACCCAACGGAGAGCAGACCGCCTCGTCACAGCAGGACGCTGAGCCGCCCGCTCCAACAAATCGGCGTCCACACCGCCAATGGCATATAACAAATATTCATTATTTTTCATAAAAGGATTCCCTCCTTTTCCAGCACCGCCCGCAGTTTATCCCGGGTGCGCTTGAGTGTCATTTTCACTTTGCTCTGGCTAAAACCATAGCGGTGAGCGATCTGTTCTATCGAGTCCAGATACCAATACCGCCGCAGAAACACATCGCATTCGATCCGAGGCAGGGTGCGGAGAAAGGCAGAAATCACTGCCGCCGTTTCGGCGTTCTCCGCTGTCTGCTCCACTCGGGAACCGGCGGGAACACACTCGCTCAATTCCTCTAAGGATAAAGCCACCTGGCCACCGCCCCGCTTTTCGGCGTGATCTTTCCGCCACCGGTCGAGAGCCAACCGACGGGTCACCGCCCCCAAATAGGTAGCAAACTTTTGCGGACGGTTCGGGGGAATGGTCTCCCATATCCGCAGATATGCGTCGTTTTCACATTCGGCGGCATCCTCCCGGTTTTGCAATATGCGCCATGCGATTCCATAGCAATAACTGCCATACTGGGTCTTGACGGCCGCTATAGCGCTTTCATCCCGTTGCCAGAACATCTCCACGATCTTTACTTCCTCCATCTTTCCACCTCCTATAGCAACATCAAAAGGCCTTTCACCCTTATAGACGGATTTTTCGAGATTTGGTCACGTATAGTTTACCAAACTGCAGAAAAATTTGCAATTTCTGGCTTTTTATGCGGTTTTCTCTAGGTTTTTGCGGAATTTTGTGCTATAATGTATTGGTTTAGAGGAAAGGAGGAGTGGATATGGCGTATAAAAAGCCCGGCATTATCCACTATCGGGTGGCACAGGGTGCGGCTTGGGTCTTGGCCACCTTTGTGTTCCGCCGCCGATTCATTCGCAACGAGATCAAGGGCAAAAAAGGTCCCTTCGTGGTCATCGCCAACCATCAGGCGGCGCTGGACTTTGTCAACCTCATCGGCGCCACCCGGCGGCCTATGACCTTTGTCATCAGCCAGTCCTTTTTCTCCACCCTGCCCATCAAGGGGTATATGAAAAAAATGGGGGTCATCCCCAAACAGCAGTTCCAGACCACCATCAGCGATATGAAAAAGATGCGGGCGGTCATCGAAGCCGGCCAGCCGCTGGTGATCTATCCCGCCGGGTTGATGTGCGAGGACGGACTGTCCACCCCCATCCCCTCGGCCACCTATCGGTTTCTCCAATGGCTGGGCGCCGACGTATACGTTGCCGGAACCATTGGCTCGTATTTCGTGATGCCCAAGTGGAAGGGCGGGATGCACCCCGGCCGCACCTATCTGGATATTTACCGCCTGTTCACCAAAGAAGAACTGGCGGATATGACCGAGCAGGAGATCAAAGAAAAGACGGACGAAGCCCTGCTGTTCGACGCCTATCGGGAGCAAGAAGTGATGCCCATACCCAATCCCCAAAACCGCAACGTAGAGGGACTGGAAAACGTGCTGTATCGTTGTCCCCATTGTAGTGCCGAGTTTTCTATGCAAACCAAAGGGGACACCATCCGGTGTACCCAATGCGGCTATGAGCAGGTCAGCGACGAATATGGGATCCTCCATAACCGCAAAAAGGTTGGGGAAGAGATCCGCTACGTGTCCGACTGGAGCCGGCTGATCCACAACCGGCTGAAAGAGGCCATACAGAAAGGAAAGGAAAACACCCTTTCCACCGCCGTCACCATCCGGATGGTGGACCCCCGGAAGGACAAATTCGTGGATGTGGGCACCGGAAAACTGCACCTGGATCGGGAGCGGTTTGCCATCACCGGAACCATTGACGGCAACCCGGTGGAACTGAACATCCCCATCGGCAACATCCCCACCCTGCCCTTTACCCCCGGTAAGCATCTGGAGATACAGCAGGGTTCCACCATCTATCGCTGTGTGCCGGAGGATGGCCGTCTGGTGATGAAATTCATCCAAATGGTCAAAATATTCTATGAACTGAAAAACGCTCCTGTGGGAGCCTGCTGAATCGGAGGGACGACCGATGACTGTACAACAGATTTTTGATTTTCTTAATGAGCGAGCCCCCTTTGCCACCGCCGAGGAGTGGGATAACCCCGGTCTGTTGGTGGGGGCACCCTATAAAGACGTGGGCCGGGTGCTGGTGGCGCTGGATGCCACCGCCGGCGCTCTGGACACCGCCAAAGCGGTGGGGGCGGATCTGCTGGTCACCCACCATCCGGTGATTTTTGCCCCGCTGAAGCGATTAGCGGCGGACAGCATCCCTTATCGGCTGGCACACGAGGGCATCGCCCTCATCGCCGCCCACACCAACCTGGACAAGGCCGAGGGCGGTGTCAACGACACCTTGGCGGAGCGTTTGGGGCTGACCGGTGTGACCGTCGGCGAAGATGGCTATACCCGCATCGGCACCCTGCCGGAAACCTTGACCGCCCGGGATTTTGCCGCCCACGTGGCGGCGGTGCTGGGCACCCCTGTGCGGTATGCCGGTGAAAAGCCGGTGTCCGCCGTGGCGGTGTGCGGCGGCGGTGGCGGCGATTTTGTCGCCGGCTGTGTGGGGCTGGCGGACGCCTATGTCACCGGCGAGGTCAAGCACCACGAATGGCTGGAAAATGCCGGTCGCATCAATGTCGTTGAAGCGGGGCATTACGCCACCGAGGTGCCGGTGGTGGACACCCTGGCCGGGTGGCTCCAAGAGGCTTTCCCGGAACTGGCGGTCACCGTCTATCGGGACGGCGACCCCTACGGCGTCATAAAGTAACAACTGAGAATTTCAAGAAAGGAGGGGATTGGTATGGCGTTGGACGGTGCCTTTTTGTCCTGCTTACGGCAGGAACTCATCGAGGCGCTCCCGGAGGCTCGCATCGACAAGATCCATCAACCCGGGCGGGAAGAATTGCTGATCGCCCTGCGCTTTAAGGGCGGCAACCGGAAACTGTATCTGTCCGCCGGAGCCAATTCCCCCCGCATCCATTTCACCGAAACAGCGCCGGAAAACCCGGCACAGCCCCCTATGTTCTGTATGCTGCTGCGCAAACGCCTCA
Source organism: uncultured Ruminococcus sp. (assembly GCA_964433515.1). Taxonomy (GTDB): domain Bacteria; phylum Bacillota; class Clostridia; order Oscillospirales; family Acutalibacteraceae; genus UBA5905. The sequence goes on along the minus strand of CAYSRL010000071.1, from coordinate 482 downwards.
CCGGCGGACGGCTGGCGGGCATCCGCCAGGAGGGGCTGGAGCGGGCGCTGTATCTGGATTTTGACTGTATCAGCGAACTGGGCGACCCGGTCCGGCTGACCTTGGCGGTGGAGATCATGGGCCGCCACAGCAACATCATTCTCATCGGCCCGGACGGGGTCATTGTGGACGCCATCAAGCGGGTGGACCCGGCTATGTCCTCGGTGCGCCCCATTTTGCCCGGACTTCGCTATGAGGTGCCCCCGGCGCCGGCAGGGCGATACGACCTGACCCGGCACTCCCCGGAGCAGATCGTCACCGCCGTCCGTGACGGCAAGGATGCCCCCCTCTCCAAGGCGCTGCAGGCGGTCACCACCGGCCTGTCCCCCCTCTCCTGCCGGGAAATCGCCCATCGTGCCACCGGCGGGCTGGACACCGCCGTGGCCCAACTCACCGACCGGGAATGGGAGAAACTGGCCGACTGTCTGACCCGCACCCGGGAC
>CAYSRL010000070.1:0-6751 GCA_964433515.1 uncultured Ruminococcus sp. | reverse complement strand
CGTGGAGACCGCCGGCCACCTTATAGCCGCCGCCGCCGAATTTACCGCCGGCGTGGAGCACGGTCAGCACCACCGTGACGGCGGGCAGACCCTGTTTCTCGTTGATACCCACCGGGATGCCACGGCCGTTGTCCCGCACCTGGATGATGTCGCCGGGCAGAATATCCACGTCAATGTGGGTGCAATAACCTGCCAGCGCCTCGTCGATGGAGTTATCCACGATCTCATACACCAGATGGTGCAGACCCCGGGGGCCGGTGGAGCCGATATACATACCGGGGCGCTTACGCACCGCCTCCAGACCCTCCAGCACCTGGATGTCGCTTTCGTTATAGGATACTTCCTCTGCCTGAGGCTCCAATAGTTCCTTATCGTTAACCATAGTTCTCTTCCTCCTATGACTTATATACTACCGTTGCGTTGGCTCCGCTTTTTCAGCGTTGCCGGGGCGATCTGGGATACGTACACCTGATCCGGGCCTTTTCCGTCGGCACACACCGTAAAGGATCTGGGCAGGTCGTAACTGACATAGGTGACCCGCCCCTTTTGTTCCGCTTGTTTCAGATAATCCCGGGTGTGGGGGGAGATGGTGGTGTTGTCCATATCGAACACACCCACAATATCCCGGCGGCGTACCACCACCTCTTGTCCCAGATGCAGATACATATCGCTCATTCCTTTTATGAGAAATGATCCTATCGTTCAATAGGATCCGCCTCCCTCAAAGAGGGAGTCCAGGTTCTATTAAATAACTATTCGTATAATTTTATTCAGATATTACGCCTTGTTTAACAGAAAACACCTTGGCGACGGTGTTTTTCAGCGCCGTGGAGGGCTCACAGCAGGTAATGAACACCTGCCACCCCTCAATGTGGTTGAGGATATAATCCTGCCGGGAGGTGTCCAGTTCGCTCATCACGTCGTCCAGAAAAGCCACCGGCGGTTCGCCGGTCACCTCTTGGAGCAGGCTGGCTTCCGCCAGTTTCAGCGCCAGCACCGCCGAGCGTTGCTGACCCTGTGAGCCATAGGTCTTCACCGGCAACGTGTCAATGGCCAAAGCCAGATCCTCCCGATGGGGGCCCACGGTGGTGAACCCGGCGGCCATATCCGCCTGCCGGGACTCCTGCAACAACCAAAGCCACCGCCGTGCCACGTCCGCCGGCGTACCCCCCGGCACCGATGCCGGAGAATCCCAGGAGAGGGACAGGCTCTCACGCCCGCCGGAAAGCCCGGCATAAATGCCGGCGGCCAAGGGCTCCAGACGGCGGATATACTGCTCTCGGGCCCGGGTGACCCGGGCACCGTTCACCGCCAGGGAATTGTCCCACAGTTCCAGCATTTCGTCTGCCTCTCGCCCATACCGTCCCATTTCTTTACACTGCTTCAGAAAGGCGTTGCGCTGGGCAAGGGTCTTGTGATATTCGGTGAGGGTGGCGATATAGCCGGGTTTTAACTGGCAATAGGCGCTGTCCGCAAACCGCCGGCGCCCCTCAGGCCCGTCCTTGATCAAGGACAAATGGGCAGGGGAAAACACCACCCCGCAAAACACACCCGCCAACCGGGTGGCCGAGGGCAGGGACACCCCATTCAGGGTCACCTGACGCCGTTTTTGGATGGTGATGGCGGCCTCCTGCTCCCGCTGTCCCCCCTCAAAGGAAAGGGTCAGCCGGGCCCGGTCACCGCCCAGAGCCACCATCTCGCTGTCCTTAGCGCCCCGAAAACTCCGGGCACCGGTAAACAGCCAGCAGGCCTCCAGCAGATTGGTCTTGCCTTGGGCGTTGTCGCCATACAGGATATTAACACCCTCGCTCGGCGTCCACCGACCGGGATGCAGGTTGCGAAACCCATCAAAGGTCAGTTCACGGACCTTCAACGGTAATTTCCTCGCCGGTGTGGATCACCCGGACCCTTTCACCGCCCCGGAGTTTTTTGCCCCGCATGGTGCAGACCTCACCGTCCAGAGTGACACCGCCGGACTGGATCAGCACCTTGGCCTGACCGCCGGTCTCCACGCAACCGGTCAGTTTCAGCAGATCGTCCAGCCGGATGTATTCCTCTTCTAACTTAAAAATCTCGTTGTTCATCATTTCAGTTTCACCGGCAACACCAGGAACAGGAAGGAGTTGCCCTCTTTCGGTAATACGTTCATCGGTTTCAGGGCGCCGCCCAACTGCACCTTGACCTCATCGGTCTCGCTGTTTTTCAGGGCATCCAGCAGGAACCGGGAATTAAAGCCCATTTCCTCGTCATCACCCTGGATATCGGCAGGAATGCAGTCGTTGGCACTGCCCAAGGGGGTGGTGCAGGACACCGCAATGCTGTTATCCTTAAACACACACACCAGAGGGGATTTCAGCCGGTCGTTCACCACCAGCGAAACACGGTCCACCGCATCAATAAAGGAACGGGTGTTGACCGTCACGGTAGAGGCCACGTCCGAAGAAATGATCTTCTCATAGGCCATAAACTCGCCGTCCAGCAAACGGGAGATCACCGCATAGCCGTCGATCTCAAAGATGATGTGCCGGCGGCCCACGATCAGACTGCAGGGTTTTTCCTCATCCTTTAACAGTTTCAGGATCTCCTGCAGCGTCTTGCCCGGCACCACAAAGGAGAGTTGTTCGTCGCTTTGCATCGGCTCGGTGCGCATCGCCAGACGGTAGCCGTCCACAGAAACCAGGCGCATCTCATTGTCCTTCAGTTCAAACAGCGTGCCGGTATAGATGGGGCGGGGATCGTTGGGGGCCGCCACCGCAAAGATGGTCTGGCGGATCATACTCTTAATGACCGGCTGGGACAGGTTCAGAGCGATACCGTCCTCCACGCTGGGGATATCCGGATAATCCGCCGCCGACATACCCATAATGGCAAACTCGGTCACCTCAGAGCGGATGACGGTGTTGTATTTCGCATCCGACTGAATGGACAGTTGCTCGCCGGGCATCTTCTTAACAATGTCGCCGAACATCCGGGCGGACAGCACGATCTCTCCCGGCTCTTTCACCATCGCATCGATGGTGGTGGTGATACCCAGTTCCATATCGAAACCGGCCAGATACAGACTGCTGCCCTGTGCACGAAGAAGAATGCCCTCCAGCGCCGGCAAAGACGCCTTGGTGGATACGGCACGCTGTACGTTGCTGACCGCCTCGATCAGTTCCACTTTGTTACAGAGAATGTTCATAGTCAAACCACCTTTACATTGATTTTATACTAGGATATAAAAGGATATTTTACAGTAGTAGTAGTAGGGGCTGTGAATGTGTGGAAAACCGGAAAAAACCCGAATTTTCTGCGGTTTCGGACACGTCTTTTTTTCACATCCCTTTGGGAAAGATTTGGGGATGTGTGGAGAGTGTTTTCGGTTTTCCACCGGACGGTGAAAACCGGTGAGTGGAAGGTGAAAAAATAGGGGAATTCTCTGGGTGTTTTCAAAACAACACCCATTATAATAAGGTATAATAATATAAGAGAGGGGTTATCCGGGGTGTCCGGATAACCGAAATCAATGGTTCATTAATTTCCGATGGATCTCTGTTTTAGGGATCACACAGAGAGCCATCTCCATAATCCTCTTAGTTTTCGCTGATGTTTTTGATGATGTCGTTGACCATATTCCGGAAGACCGAGTCGTGCTCCATCTGTTTCTCCACCTTTTGGATGGCATAGACGATGGTGGTGTGGTCCCGGCCGCCGAATTCTTCGCCGATGGATTTCATCGGCAGATTGGTGATGTTCCGCACCACATAGGCCGCCATCTGCCGGGCCCGGCTGATGGGTGCCGATTGTTTGTTGGAGCGGATATCCTCCGGGTTGACGTTCATGGTCCGGGCCACTTCGGTGATGATGCGCTCCACCGTGATGGGCACCGGCTGGTTATCGTTGCGGATATCCCGGATGGCGTTTTGCGCCGCCACGATGCCGGGCTGTTCGTTGCCCAGCAGGTATTGGGCTTTCAGCCGTTTGACCACGCCCTCTAACTGGCGGACGTTGGATTTGAGCTGATTGGCGATGTACATCGCCACATCGTCCTGTATGGGCAGATCCAGCATCCGGGCCTTGCGCCGGATGATGGCCACCCGGGTCTCCAGATCCGGGGGCTGGATGTCCGCCATCAGACCCATCACAAACCGCTGTTGCAACCGCTCTTCCAGCGTGGCGATCTCACGGGGAGGACGGTCGCTGGTCAGCACGATCTGTTTGCCGTTGGAGTGGAGATGGTCGAAGGTGTGGAAGAATTCTTCCTGGGTACTGGCCTTGCCGCCGATAAACTGGATATCGTCCACCAACAGCACGTCCACCTGCCGGTATTTGGCCCGCAATTCCGGGGTGGTACCGTCGTGGATCGCCTCGATGACCTCGTTGGTCATGGTCTCGCTCTTGGTATACAGGATCCGTGCCCGGGGATTCTTTTTCTGTATCTCCTTGCAGATGGCGCACAGCAGGTGGGTCTTACCCAAACCGGAACCGCCGTAAATGAACAGGGGGTTATACAAAGTGGCCGGGTTGGCCGCCACCGCCTGGGAGGCAGCGTGGGCAAATTTATTGGAACTGCCCACCACAAAGTTTTCAAAGGAGAATTCCTCGTCCATCAGGGTGTTGGGAAAGCCGTTGCCCTGTATGGGCATAGCGGCGGTATCCCCCGGATCGTCTGCGGTGGATTCCAGCGAGATGATCCGCAGACCCAGCGGAATGCCCAGGGTGGCACGCAACGCCTCTAACAGCAGTTCGCTGTAAAGGTCCAGTATGTTTTTCTTTAAAAAATCGGTGTTGACGGTCACCACCATCTCGCCGTCTTCGATGTTGCGGGGCTCCATACATTTGATGTAGATGTTATAGGCAACGTCGCTCAGTTTTGGCTCGATATAGGCCAACACCTGATTCCATATTTGGTTGACGGTATCCATCTTTTCGCTCCTCTCTGTGGGCGTTTTTTTAGTCCGTTTTGTGGAAAAGGGGATAATCCCCCATATAAATAAATTGTAACATAAACGAGAAAAATTTTCAATGTTTTTTGCCCCATTTTAGCAAAAAAATTATAAAAGGATTATAAAAACTATCCCGGATACGAAAAAACGCCTTTTAGAGGCCTTTTCTGGGGTCAAAAACCCCGCCCGAAACCCGGAAAGGGGGTGGTGTTTCTTGACAAGGGCGATTTTTGGGGCAGAAACCGGTATGGAGATGGGTTTTCCATCCGATAGGCATTACATCTTGCGGGAGGGCACAGAGGCCCTCCCCTACGACCCCGCACCGATCTTGCGGGCGATTCGTGAATCGCCCCTACGGTTTCGCACCAACTTAGCCACATTCCTAACTCCTAACTCCTCACTCCTCACTCTCCACAACATCTTGTGTTTCTAACGTAAAAAATCGAAAAAGCCTTGCTATTACTGGGGTTTCGGGTGTTTTTTCGGGGGTCGGAATTTTTGAAATGAAAAACGAGAAACAGAGCAAAACGGCGTAAAAACGAGAGAAAACGAGAGAAAGAGGGCTGTAAATTAAAAATTCCGGGATTTGGGGGTTGACAGCCGTAAATGGGTGTGTTATTATGGGTTGCGTTCGTGAAAACGACGGCGGTTTTTAACCCAACGAATCGCCGAAAGCCGGGACCGCTTGCGGGTCCCCTAAACAGAAAATAGGAGGAAACTACTATGACTTTTATGGCTAAAGCCGGTCAGGTCGAGCGTAAATGGTACGTCATCGACGCCGCCGGTAAACCCCTGGGTCGTGTGGCTGCCGAGGCTGCTGTTCTGCTGCGTGGCAAGCACAAACCCACCTTCACCCCCCACGTTGACTGCGGTGATAACGTCATCATCATCAACTGCGCCGAGGCCGTTCTGACCGGCAAGAAGCTGGAGCAGAAGAAGTGGCAGCGCCACACCGGCTGGATCGGTAACCTGAAGACCACCAAATACGGCACCCTGATGGCTCAGCGCCCCACCAAGGCGATGGAGCTGGCTGTGTGCGGTATGATCCCCAACACCCACATCGGCCGGGCTGCTGAGACCCGCCTGCACTGCTTTGCCGGTGCCGAGCATCCTCACGCCAGCCAGAAGCCCGAAGTATTTGAGCTGTAATAAAGGAGGATACAACAATGGATTACAATACCAGACCCTTTTTCTACGGCACCGGTCGCCGTAAATCCTCTGTGGCTCGTGTTCGTCTGTACCAGGGCACCGGCAAGGTGACCATCAACGGTCGTGACATTGACGATTATTTCGGCCTGGAGACCCTGAAGCTGATCGTTCGTCAGCCCCTGAACCTGACCGAGACTACCGAGAAGTTTGATATCGAGTGCCGGGTTGCCGGCGGCGGCGTCACCGGCCAGGCCGGCGCCATCCGTCACGGTATCGCCCGTGCCCTGCTGCAGTATGACAGCGAGAACCTGCGTTCTTCCCTGAAGAAGGCCGGCTTCCTGACCCGTGATCCTCGTATGAAGGAGCGTAAGAAATACGGTCTGAAGGCTGCTCGTCGTGCACCTCAGTTCTCCAAGCGCTGATATTTGCACATTGCAGAAACCTACCGGTTACGCAAAGACCACACCCGTTTGGGGGTGGTCTTTTTGTATGCTTGCGGAGAAACAGCGGGAATGCATTTATGCATTCCGGGACAGGAGACCCGCCCCACAAAATTCGCACCAACCCGAACCTCCGCACTAACCCAAACCACCCTCGTAGGGGAGGGCCTCTGTGCCCTCCCGCAAAACCCCGCACCAATCTTGCGGGCGATTCGTGAATCGCCCCTACGGTTT
>CAYSRL010000069.1:0-6762 GCA_964433515.1 uncultured Ruminococcus sp. | reverse complement strand
TACCAATTTCTTGTTTTTAAGAAAGGATGCTGAAAATGAAACATACATTGACCCGTATTTTGGCTTTGATGCTGTGTCTGTGCCTGGTGGTTCCCTTTGCCGGTTGCGGTAACAGCGAGGAGGCCAGCGGTCTGGAAGAAGGCCGTGTCACCGAGAGCACCGACGCCGCCGAGAGCACCGAGACCGCCGAATCCACCGACGCCACCGAGGCCGACCCCTCTGCCGAGAGCACCGAGGCCTCCGCATCCGCCTCAGAGACCCAGGCCTCCAGCAGCACCCAGGGCACCGTGTCCACCACGGCGCCCGCCACCAAGGGTTCTGCCTCCACCGCCAAAACGACCGCCACCAAGGCGAGCACCACGGCTACCACCAAGAATAACTCCGTTGCGGCCACCACCAAAGCGACCGCCGCCACCACCACAACCACCACCACGGCCGGCAAAAAGCCGATCATCACCTTCACCACCACCACCGAGTGGACCACCGCCACCACCGCTGCTCCCAAGAACCCTCTGCGGGTGCTGTCCATCGGCCACTCCTTCTCCAAGGATGCGATGGAGGCCTATTTGTGGGATCTGCTGAACGAGAGCGGCCAATACGACTATATCGTGTGCGCCTATCTGTTCTATCCCGGCTGTTCCCTGGACAGTCAGTGGGACCGCATCAACGGCAACATCGACCCCTCCACAGGCACAGCCTATGAATACCAGCAGTATCGCAAGACCGACCCCTATTACGGCTCCTGGTCCACCCAGTATAAGCAGGACGGATTCAAGAATCTGGCGGCCTATGCCATCCAGGACGAGGATTGGGATATCATCACCCTCCAGCCCTCTCCCGACTATGGCGCCGGACCCGAGGTGTGCAAAGGCAAGGACGACTATGACCACGTGGGGGACATCGTCAGCTGGATCAACCGGAGCAAGACCAACCGGAACGCCAAGATCTATTACCATATGACCTGGTCCTTTGCCACCGACTGCCGTCTGTGGAGTTTTATGTATTCCAACTACGACCAGATGCAGATGTACAACGACTTTGTGAACGCCACCAAGAAATACATCTTTGGAGCCCACCCCAACAAGTTTGCCGGCATTATCCCCGCCGGCACCTCCATCCAGAACGCCCGCTCCTCCAAATTGGGCGACGTGTTCAATATGCCCGGCAACTATGACTCCGATGGGGACGGTTATCACCTGAACGACCGGGGCGACTATGTGGCCGCTCTGACCTGGTACGCCGTGCTCACCGGCAAGTCCGCCAAGACCGCCTGGTGCCCCGACAAGTATGCGGACGAGTTTGCCATCTTCGCCGAGGCGGTGGACGCCGCCGTCAAGACCCCCTATGAGGTCACCCAGTCTTCGTATACGTAAGCCGCATAAAAAAGCAGAGCCTCTTGCCAACCGGCAAGAGGCTCTGCTTTTGTGTTTGCGGGAGGGGATGAGATCCCTCCTCTGCGAATCCCGCTCAGGGCGGTTTATTTCTCCCAATGCTCCTTGGAAAACTCCCGCAGGGCGGTGACATAGCCCTCCTCATCCGCCGGGAAACACAGGCCGTGCCCCGCACCGGGGGTGATCACCAACCGTTTAGGCGATGCGCAGGCTTCATAGTTCTCCCGGCTCATCTCACAGGGGACAAAATCGTCGGTGTCGCCGTGATAGAAGATCACCGGCACCCGGCACCGGGCCAGCGCCGCCGGCGCATCCACCCGGTTGGGGTCAAACCCGCCGTATACCAAAGCCCCCAAACGGATAAAGGGATATGCCAGCCACACCGGCAATTTCAGTTGGCGAACCACCTTTTGGATGATGTCCTTTGCCCGGGTATACCCGCAGTCCGCCAGCACCCCCACCACATTGTCCGGCAGGTCGCCGCCCGCCGCCAGCAAAACGGTGGTGGCGCCCATCGACACGCCCCCGATGATCACCGGACGCTCCGGCCCAAACCGGTCTGCCACCGCCTGCAGCCACACCGCCACATCCTCGCTCTCCCGCAAGCCGAAGGTGATCAGATGGCCGTCGCTGTGGCCGTGACCCCGCTGATCCACCAGCAGGGCGTTGTGCCCCACCGCAAAGCACCGTTGCACCGCCCCGCACATATCCCGCTCCGAGAAACCCCGATAGCCGTGGAACAGCACCTCCACCGGGGCATCCGGGGCGTATTCGTAATAGTTGCCCCGGAGGGTCAGCCCATCCGGGGTGGTGACCGCCATCGCCTCGTGGGGCATCGCCAGCACCTCGTCGTGCCACCGGTTCATCACCTGGTGATAGGGCTCGTAAACCTTGCCGGGAGGCAGACGGTCCGCCTCCATCTTCTCCGGGGTGCGGGTGGGGTTATAAAAGGTCAGGCAATAGCAGATCCCCGCCACCGCCAACACCAACACGGACAGAATAATAAAAACGTATAGAAAAACCATAAGATCACCTCAAAAAATCGGAGTGAAAAGCGGGCGGCAGATTGCCGCCCCGACGGTCACCCTTTTGCCGGGTACAGGAAGGACTCGGTGCAGTACCGTGAGACAGACAGCGACCGTCCGGTGTTTATTTTCCACTATATCACTTTTTTACCAACAATTCAAGGCGTGGAAAAAATACTTTCTTCTTGCTTTTTTGACAAGTTTCCTGTAAACTGCTACTATGAGAAATGTGTGCCCCTTACAAATCTGTCTTGCAAGGAGTGAATGTATGACTGTCGATGTCAATTATAAGAACAAAAAACGGTATAACACCGCCCGCTATCCCATCCGCCAACCCAAATGGGTGGTGTTCCTCATCTGGGTGCTGTCCAAGATCATGCTGATGAACAAGCAATACAAGGTGGAAAAGATCGGGATGGAGGGATTAAAGCCCCCCTATATGCTGCTGAGCAACCATATGTGGTTCACCGACTTTGAGTTGGCGGCCTGCGGCACCTATCCCCACCGGGTAAACAACGTGGTCACCATCGACGGCTATTACCGCCGTCCCTTCCTGCTGGAACTTATCGGCGCCATCTGCCACCGCAAGTATACGATGGATCTGCATCTGGTCAAGTCCATCAACAAGGTGCTCAAGCGAGGGGATGTGCTGAGTATGTACCCCGAAGCCCGCTATAGCCCCTGCGGGACCCTCAGTTGGCTGCCGGATTCCCTGGGCAAACTGATCAAGCACAACAAGGTGCCGGTGGTGACGGTGGTGCACCACGGCAACCACATCCATTCCCCTTTCTGGAATTTCCGCAAAAAGCGGAAGGTGCCCCTGCACACCGTTATGACCCTCACCCTGACCCCGGAGCAGATCGCCGGGATGACGGTGGAGGAGATCAACCAGCACATCAAACAGGCGCTGGACTATGACGACTACAAATATATCCGGGACAACGGCATCCGGGTCACCGAGCCCTTCCGTGCCGAGGGCCTGCACAAGGTGCTGTATCAGTGCCCCCACTGCGGCGTGGAGCACAAAATGGCCTCCAAAGGCACCGAACTCTTCTGCGAGGCCTGCGGCAAACGCTGGACTCTGGGCGAGGATATGACCCTCACCGCCGAGAACGGGGACACCGAGTTTTCCCACGTGCCGGACTGGTTCGACTGGGAGCGCACCCAGGTGGAACAGCAGATCGCCGACGGAACCTATTCCTTTGAGGACGAGGTGGAGGTGTTCTCTCTGCCCCGGTGCTGGCGGTTTGAAAAACTGGGTATGGCCAAGGTGCGCCACACCATCGACGAGGGCTGGGTGCTGGAAGGGCACCATAACGGCGAGGACTATCGCATCCACCGTCTGCCCCATCAGCAAAACGCCCTCCACGTGGAATACGATTTCCAATATATCCGGCCCTACGACTGCTTTGACATTTCCACCGAAAACGATTCGTTCTATTGCTATCCCCAGAACCGGGAAAACGTGCTGACCAAACTGGCGTTTGCCACCGAGATCCTCCATCTGCGGAGCAAAAACAAGGTGAAAGCCTAAGATCCTGTCTGCCCACGGCGATCCCCCCTGTGTAAGGGGGGATCTTTCTTTTGGCGATGGGGCGGGAGCGGGGGGCAGGGCGCAGAGCCCCTCTTGCAAGTTCTGGCCGGTCAAATTATCCTACTATTTCCTACTTTATCCTACAAAACAGCCGCTATCCGAGGATAGCGGCTGTTTCTCGTTATTGCTTTTTCTGGAAGGACATACAGTCGGTGCATTGGTCCATCGAGGGGTTGCACTCGTGGGTGCCCACCTTGATGCTGTCCAGACTGCAATAATCCTCACAACTGCAATGGTTTTTGCAGGAGGTGACGGTACAATGGATGCTGTGATTGGCCTTTTCCATAATCGGGACTCCTTTCGGTTGGTTTTGCCGTGACAACACGGCTGTGCTTAGTATGTCCCCGCCTGATCGCATAATGCGGTCAGCGTGCCGAAAGTATAGCCCAATTTTTTCCATTCAATAATGACCTCCTCCAGCACCTGAGCGTTGGTGGCGGAGGTGGAGTGGAGCAACACGATGGCCCCGGGATGGATCCGCCCCACCAGTTTTTCCAGCGCCTGTTCCCGGGTGGGTTGGTCGTCCACATACCAGTCCACATAGGCCAGCGACCAGAAGAAGGTGTGATACCCTGCCTCTTTCGCCATCTGCAGATTTTGCTCCGAATACACCCCTTGGGGCGGGCGGTACAGTTTGGGCATTTCCTGGCCGGTGACCTGCCGGTATTTTTCCTCTGCCCCCGCCAATTCCCCCAAAAAGGCGGATTTTTCCGCAATCCCCGCCATATTGGGGTGGGTGTCGGTGTGGTTGGCCACCAGATGGCCCTCGGCCACCATCCGGCACACCAGATCCGGGGCACTCTCCAGATAATGCCCCACCACGAAAAAGCAAGCGGGCACCTCTTGCCGTTTCAGCGTGTCCAGAATGGAGGCGGTATAGCCGTTTTCATAGCCGGCATCAAAGGTGAGATAGATGGTCTTTTCCCCGGTGTCCCCCACATAATGGGTGTTCCACTGAGCCAAGTCCTCGGCGGTGGCGTTGCCCACCGGCGGTTGCCCTTCGGCGGGGAAAGACAGCCCCCAACTGCCGGTCTGCACCGCCGGCACGGATTTGGTGAGGGCGAGGCCCACCGTCCCGGACACCAGCACCGCCGCCGCCAACACCGCCGCCCACAGCCGCCGGCGGGAAATGATCAGAAACATCGTCATCACGCTCCTCGGGACAGTGTATGAACAGGGACAAAATGACTATGCAAAAAAGATTGTGCGTTCCGGAAAAATATGGTATACTGTGTATAATCTGAGTTGAAAAGGAGTTTCCGCTATGCTACGCCGTTTTGCCTCCTACTATAAGCCCTATTTGGGGCTGTTCACCATCGATATGCTGTGCGCTCTGTTCATCGCCGGGGTGGATCTGGCGTATCCCCTCGTATCCAAATACGCTCTGGAAGAGTTGCTCCCCGCCAATCAAGTCACCGCCTTTTACGTCTTTATGGGCATTTTGGTGGGAGCGTACCTTGTCCGGGGCTTTTTCCAGTTTGTGGTGGCCTATTGGGGGCACCTTTTGGGCGTGTATATGGAAACGGATATGCGCCGGGAACTGTTCGGCCATCTGCAGAAACTCTCTTTCCGCTTTTACGACAAACACCGCACCGGCGAACTGATGAGCCGGGTGATCAGCGACCTGTTTGAGGTGGTGGAACTGGCCCACCACGGCCCCGAGGATCTGTTCATCTCCTGCATCACCCTTATCGGCTCTCTGGCGGTGATGTTCACCCTCCAATGGAAACTGGCGCTGGTCATCGCCCTGTTGGTGCCGCTGTTGATCGGGTTCACCGTCTACCGCCGTAAGCATATGGGTGCCTCCAGCCGCAAGGTGAAGGAAAAGGTCGCCATCATCAACAGCAACATCGAATCCAGCATCTCCGGTGTCCGCACCGCCAAGGCCTTTACCAACGAGGACTATGAAATGGCCAAATTCACCGACGGCTGTGACCAGCACCGCACCGCCCGGCGGGGATTTTATAAACAGATGGGTATTTTCCACGCCGGCACCGAGGTCATCACCAACCTCATCAACGTAGCGGTGGTGACGGTGGGCGGTGTGCTGATCTTTAACCGATCGCTGGATTATCTGGATCTGATGGTGTTTATGATGTACATCAACTCCTTCTTAAGCCCGGTGCGGAAACTGGCCGCTTTTGCGGAGCAATACACCACCGGTATGGCCGGCTTTATCCGCTTTCAGGAGTTGCTGGCCATCGAGCCGGACATCACCGACAGCCCCGATGCCAAGCCCCTTGTGTGCGAGGGCGGGAACATCCGGGTGCAGGACGTGACCTTTGCCTATGACGAGGGGGTGCAGGTGCTGGAGCACGTGAACCTGTCCATCCCCGCCGGCAAGACGCTGGCGCTGGTGGGCCCCTCCGGCGGCGGCAAGACCACCCTGTGCCACCTGATCCCCCGGTTCTACGACACGGTGGCGGGCCACATCGCCATCGACGGCCAGGACATCAAGACGGTCACCCTCCGCTCCCTCCGGGAGCAGGTGGGCATCGTCCAGCAGGACGTGATGATCTTTGCCGGCACCGTGATGGACAACATCCGGTACGGTCGGCTGGACGCCACCGACGAGGAAGTGATGGAGGCCGCCAAAAAGGCGGAGATCCACGACGCCATTATGGAGATGCCGGACGGCTACAACACCTATGTGGGCGAACGGGGCATTATGCTGTCCGGCGGCCAAAAACAGCGGGTGAGCATCGCCCGGATCTTTCTGAAAAACCCGCCCATTCTGCTGTTGGATGAGGCC
>CAYSRL010000068.1:0-6901 GCA_964433515.1 uncultured Ruminococcus sp. | reverse complement strand
CAAGATGGGTAAGCGTTTCCCCGAGTTTGTGATGAATCCCAGCGATATCGTCCGGGACTACGGTGCGGATACCCTGCGTCTGTATGAGATGTTCATGGGCCCCCTGGAGGTTTCCAAGCCCTGGTCTACGGCGGCGGTGGCCGGTGCCCGGAAGTTTATCAACCGGGTCTGGAACTTCTTCACCGAGCCGGCGAATATTACCGATACCGACGACGGCAAACTGACCAAGATCTATCACCAGACCGTGAAAAAGGTCACCGGCGATTTCGAGGTGCTGGGCTTTAACACCGCTATCGCTCAGATGATGGTGTTTGTCAATGAGTGTTATAAGGTGGGCTCTTGTCCCAGAGCCTATGCGGAGGGCTTCATTAAGATGATCTCCTGCATCACCCCCCACGTGGGTGAGGAGATCTGGCAGGTGTTGGGTCATAAGGATACCATCGCCTTTGAGTCTTGGCCCACCTATGACGAGGATAAGTGCGCCGAACAGACCTTTGAGATCGCTCTGCAGGTGAACGGCAAGATCCGCAGCCGCATTTCGGTGGCGGCCGATATCTCCGCCGCCGATGCTCTGGCGGCTGCCAAAGCGGACGAAAAGGTGGCACCGCTCTTAGAGGGGATGCAGATCATTAAGGAACTGTATGTGCCGGGCAAGTTGGTCAATCTGGTGGTAAAACCTCAGTAATCAATAAAAATGAAATATTTTTACAAAAAAAATAGAAAATCCACTTGACTGCATAACGGTTTTCGGTTATAATTACTTGTGCATTTATGCAAAATTACCCCTGCTATATGGCGGAGGGAGGGAAATAAAGAATGTCTGAAGTTCGTGTAAAAGAGAATGAATCTCTGGATAGCGCTCTGCGCCGCTGGAAAAAGTCCTGCGCTCGTGCCGGTACTCTGGCCGAGGTGCGCAAGAGAGAGCACTACGAGAAACCTTCCGTAAGACGCAAAAAGAAATCGGAAGCTGCGCGCAAGAGAAAATTCAAATAATGCGTAGAAAAAGCGGGCAGTTCTCTGCCCGCTTTTTGTCGTTAAGGAAGGATAAACGGTTTTTCATTCGTTACCCCACCTTTTGATTTGAAATTTAACGAGCCTGTGTTCGAAAGGAGGCATCTCCGTGTCCTTATTCTATCCTACTTTATATCGCCGCCGCATTACGGATGTGACGGCTGAGGATCTCCGCCGTCTGGGCGTGCGGGGCCTTTTGTTGGATGTGGATAACACCCTCACCACCCACGATGCCCCCGATCTGACCGATGAGGTCAAAGGGTGGTTGGCGATGATGCAAGCAGAAGGTTTTCGGCTGATGATCGTGTCCAATAACCAGCCCGCACGGGTGGCGCCTTTTGCGGAAAAGATCGGGTTGCCGTATACCGCCCACGCCCGCAAACCGCTTCCTGCCGGATACCGGTTGGCGGCCAAAAATCTGGAAATTCCCCTTAAGGCGTGTGTGGCTGTGGGCGACCAGATCTTCACCGACATTATGGGCGCCGGTCTGTGTGGTATTCCATCGGTGCTGTTGGAGCCTATACAGCCGGAAGTGGAGCAGAAATTCATTGTGTTTAAGCGGAAAATTGAGCGTCTGCTGATGAAAAACAAGCGTCAGCGCCGCAGAAGGGAGACCGATTATGACCGATAAAGCGCTGTTTGGACCTGCCGGCAACTGTGAGGCGTTCTATGCCGCCGGCAACAAACATACCGTGCAAATATTCCCTTGGTTGCAAGCCCAAGGTCTCACCGCCTATGAATACCAGTGCGGGCGGGGTGTCCGCCTGTCCGAGGCTTCTGCCGCCGCTATGCGGGCGGAGGCCCGGCGTTGTGGCATCGCTCTGTCCTTGCACGCCCCTTATTTTATCTCGCTGGCATCGGCAGAGGAAGAAAAACGGGATAACAGCATCCGCTATATCCTGGACAGTGCCCGGGCTGTGACGATGCTGGGCGGTGACCGGATCGTGGTGCATCCCGGCGGCTTGGGTGGCCGTAGCCGAGAAGAGGCCACCGCTTTGGCCACCGAGACATTGCTGAAGGCTCAGGAGGCGTTGGATGCCGAGGGGCTGTCGGCGGTGCATATCTGCCCGGAGGTGATGGGCAAGGTCAACCAGTTGGGCACCTTAGAGGAGGTGCTGTCCTTCTGCAAGGCGGAGGAACGGTTTATCCCCTGCGTGGATTTTGGTCATCTCAACAGCCGAACTTTTGGCGCCACCAACAGCCGGGAAGCGTTTAAAGCGGTGACCGATGCCATAGGAAACGAATTGGGGGAGGAGCGGCGCCGTTCTTTCCACATTCATTTTTCCAAGATCGAGTATACCGGCGGCGGAGAGAAAAAACACCTGACCTTTGCGGATACGGTGTTCGGCCCCGACCCGGCGCCGCTAATGGAATTATTGGCAGAAGAGGGGCTGTGCCCCACGGTGATTTGCGAATCCGCCGGCACCCAAACCGAGGATGCGGCGGCGATGCAACGGCTGTATCAGGCGGCTTTGGGCTGAAATATCCAAAAAAATGGTGGAAAAATCCATTTTCCGCAAAATAGTGCTTGAAATTTTACAAGATATAGGGTACAATATATCGTAGTCTGACAATATGGAGGAATTTAGTTATGGTATCTGCAGGCGATTTTCGTAACGGTGTTACTTTTGAGGAGGACGGCAACGTATTGCAGGTTGTCGAATTCCAGCACGTAAAACCCGGTAAGGGTGCTGCGTTTGTCCGTACCAAGACCAAGAATGTCATCACCGGTGCGGTGCTCGAAAAGAGCTACAACCCCACCGCCAAGTTCCCGACCGCTTATGTGGAGCGTAAGGAGATGGAGTATTCTTACTCCGATGGCGATCTGTATTACTTTATGGATCCCGAGAGTTATGAGCTGGTGCCCATCAATGCCAGCGATCTCCCCGACAACTTTAAGTTTGTCAAGGAGAATATGATCTGTAACATTAAGTCCTATAAGGGCAAGGTTATCGGCGTTGAGCCCCCCAACTTTGTGGAGTTGACCGTCACCCAGACCGACCCCGGCTTTAAGGGCAATACCGCCACCAACACCACCAAGCCCGCTACTCTGGAGACCGGTGCTGAGGTGCGTGTGCCCCTGTTCATCGACGAGGGTGAGGTTATCCGTGTGGATACCCGTACCGGCGAGTATATGGACCGTGCCTAATTGGTTATAATAACTGTATTGATATCAGGAGGTATTTGCTATGACCATCACTGAGAAGGTAGCCTATCTGAAGGGCCTGCTGGAGGGCAAGGGCGTCGAGGATAAGGAGATGAATCTCATTGTTGAGATTCTGACCGACCTGGCCAACGACCTGGCTGACCTGGAGGATTACACCGCTGAGTTGACCGAGCAGGTCGACGCTGTGGACGAGGACCTCAACGCTCTGGAAGAGGATTTCTACGAGGAGTGGGATGAGGACGAGTGCGATTGTGATTGCGATTGCTGCGATTGCGACGAAGAATATTACGATGTGACCTGTCCCTCCTGCGGCGAGGATTTCGAGGTGGACGAGGATACCCTGCTGGACGGCGGCGTTGAGTGCCCCGCCTGCGGTGAGCATCTGGAGTTCGATTTCGACGAGGACGAGGAAATCGAGGACGAGGAATAAGCAGAACGGAAAAAGAGCAGACACGGTTGTGTCTGCTCTTTTTTATCGTTACCGGGAAAAACAAATTGACAAGAAATTAACAAACTGAGCAAAAAACACTTGCTTTTTTTAGAAAAGATGGTATACTAGACTTAGAAATGTCCCATATGGGACATTCGGAGGTGAGAGCGTTGAAAAATCCTGCCTTGTTCCTGTTTGAGGGGCTGACAAACGAAGAGGTATCCCGATGCCGCCAATTGGCGGATGTAGAGGAGCGTTTCTTTCCAAAAGGGGAAACCATCTACGACCCGGAGAATGCCTGCCGTGCCTTAGCCTTTGTGCTGGAGGGGCAGGTGCGGGTGTGTCACGGACGGGTGGTGATGAACGACCTGTCCGCCGGGGATGTGTTTGGTGCGGCGGCTCTGTACGGTTCGTCGGAGCCTTATCCCTCCACGGTGATGGCGGTCACCCCCTGCCGGATCCTGTTGATTCCGCAGGAAACGGTGTCCCGCTGGATGACCGCCGTGCCGAAGGTGGGGGAGAACTATGTGCGTTTTTTGTCCGACCGCATCCGGTTTCTTAACCGCCGTCTGTCCACCCTGACCGCCGGTCAGACCGATGGAAAGTTGTGGAAATATCTGTTGGCGCACCGGGATGAGGACGGGGTGGTGACCTTGTCCGGCGGTATGACCGAACTGGCAGAACGGCTGGATATGGGTCGTTCCAGTTTGTATCGGTCTTTGGACGCTCTCACCGATGCCGGACGTATCCGGCGCCAGGGCAAACAAATTATTTTATTGAAAACGGAGGAGTAATGGTATGAAAAAGTTTGTGTCTTTGTTGGCGGCGGTGCTGCTGGTCATCGGTATGCTGGCCGGTTGCGACCGTGCCGTGGGGGAGGATGAGTATGAGGCGGTGGACATCAATATCACCGCCATCGCCGGTCCCACCGGTGTGGGTCTGGTGCAGTTGATGGAAAATCAGGACGCCGGCAAGGCGGCCAATAACTATACCTTTAATGTGGTGTCCGCTCCCGAACAGGCGGTGGCAGCCATTTCCAACGGCTCGGCGGATATTGCCGCCGTTCCCACCAACCTGGCCTCTACGCTGTACACGAAGACCGAGGGCAAGGTGCAGGTGCTGGCACTGAACACCCTGGGCGTGTTGCACATTCTGTCCAACGGTGAGGAGATCGCCTCTGTGGAGGATCTGAAGGGCAAGACCATCTATACCTCCGGTCAGGGCGCCAACCCGGAGTATATCCTCAAGTATGTGCTGGAGAATAACGGCATTGACCCGGAGGCGGATGTGACGATTGAGTATGTGGCGGATAACGATACGCTGGCCACGGTGATTGCCAACGGCACCGCCAAGGTGGCGATGGTGCCGGAACCCAAGGCCTCTGCCGTGCTGATGCAGAATGAGAATGTCAAGCGGGTGCTGAATATGACCGAGGAGTGGAATAAGGTCAGTGCCGATGACTGCGTATTGGTGATGGGTTGCGTTATTGCCCGCAAGGAGTTTGTGGAGCAGAACCCCGAGGCGGTGGAGATGTTCCTGAAGGAATATAAGGCCTCCATCGAGGCGGTCAAGGCCGACGTAGAAGCCGCCGCAACTCTGTGTGAGACCTATGGCATTATCCCCAAGGCTGCCTTGGCCAAACTGGCCATCCCCAACTGCGGCTTGACCTTCACCGACCTTGGCGTGATGCGTCATTATCTGGAGGCGTATCTGAACGTTCTGTACGACTATAACCCGGCGACGATTGGTGGTCAGCTCCCGGCGGAAGACTTCTATTATGTGGGAGCGGATGAAGACTAAGATGCGTCGCTTGGTTACGGCGGTGCTGGTGGCGGTGTTCTGGCTAGGCGTGTGGGCGCTGGGTGCTTGTGCGGCTAACCGGAGCCTGCTGATGCCGTTGCCCTATCCCTGGGACGTGGCGGTTTCCTTGTGGGGGCTGCTGGGTCAGGGAGTATTCTGGGCGGATGTAGGGATGTCCCTGCTCCGCATCCTGGTGGGATTTTCGGCGGCGGCGGTGACCGGCGTGGTGTTGGCGGTGCTGACCACCCATTTTCGCTTGCTTGATATCCTGTTTTCTCCGGTGCTTTCGGTGATCCGGGCGGTGCCGGTGGCCTCCTTTATCTTTCTGGCATTCCTCTGGATTGCCGCCGATGGGATGCCCACCTTTATCGCCTTCTTGATGGTGGTGCCCTTGGTATGGGAAAATGTCCGCCAGGGGATTGTCACCACCGACCGAAAACTGCTGGAGATGGCTCAGGTCTTTCGCTTGAGCCGTGGACAGCGACTGCGCCGCATTTGGTTGCCGTCGGTGGGCCCTTATCTTCAGGCGGCGCTGTCCACCGGTTTCGGCTTTGCATGGAAATCCGGCATCGCCGCCGAGATCATCTGCACCACCGGGCGCTCCATCGGCGCCCAGATAGCGGCGGCAAAAGGCACCTTGGACTATGCCCGGGTATTTGCCTGTACCGTGGTGGTGGCGGTTCTCAGCGTGGCGCTAGAGCGCCTGCTCCACCGGGTAATTCGGCGGGAGGTGGCAGGATGATCGCTCTGAATAATGTGTCTTTTTCCTACGATTCCGCTCCTGTGTGTGCCGGTGTGACCTGGCGTTTGCCGGCTTCCGGCGTGGTGTGCCTGTGGGGGCCCTCCGGGTGTGGAAAAACCACTCTGCTCCGGTTGCTGGCCGGGTTGGAGAAACCCTCTGCCGGTAGCGTGGAGGGGCCCGACCGGGTGTCGATGGTGTTTCAGGAGGATCGGTTGCTCCCGTGGCTGAGCGCCCTTGAGAACGTGACCCTGATCGGGGTAGCAGAACCGGACGCTCGGCGGATGCTGACGGCGTTGGGGTTGACCGAGGAGGAGATGGGGGCTGCGCCCCGGCATTTGTCCGGCGGTCAACAGCGCCGGGTGGCCTTGGCAAGAGCCTTGACGGCCGACAGCGACCTGCTGCTCTTGGATGAGCCTTTCAACGGCTTGGACGAGGATATTTGGCGGCGTGTTGTGCCGTTGATCACGGCCTGCGCCGAGACCCGGCCGGTGGTGCTGGTGACCCATATCCGCCAGCAGGCGGAGTCGCTGGGGGCACAAATGGTGCCGTTGACCGGCACACCCCTTTCCGGGGAACTGGCGCCGGAGAAAATCTGAGAAAATTCTCTTGTAACCCTTGACAAAGAGGGATAAATACGATAAACTAGTCAATGCTCCCGGTGTGGCAACACACCGGGAACTGTTTGGGGGCGTAGCTCAGCTGGGAGAGCGTACGGTTCGCATCCGTAAGGTCGAGAGTTCGATCCTCTTCG